>JBGTJM010000170.1:0-6884 GCA_041745115.1 Thermomicrobiales bacterium | reverse complement strand
GGCCCTTGATGGACCTTGAGATCGTGCGGGGAGTGGCTCATATCACCGGGGGTGGCCTGATCGACAACGTGCCGCGCATTCTTCCGGAAGGACTGGGCGCAGATGTCGAGCTGGCAGCATGGACGCCAAATCCCATATTCGCCGAGATCGTTGAGCGGGCCCGGTTGCCACTGCGAGAGCGATACCGAGTGTTCAACATGGGAATCGGGTGCGTGATTGTCATCCGGTCTGAGGATCTCGACACAGTGTTGGACACTACGCCTGATGCAATCCCTATCGGCAGGGTGTGTTCGCGTCCTCAGAACAACGAAGATCGAGTCAAATTGATCGGCAGTCATTGAGCAAACAGGCAGGGTTTTAATATGTTGAGGCTGATGGCCGTTGATGGCGCTCGTCGATATCGATAATCGGTCGATCCGTGCGAAGATCGTGTATTACGGGCCCGCGCGGAGCGGGAAATCGACGAACCTTCGGGCAATTCGCGATCTTTTGCCAGCTGATCGAGCGATCGAGTCGGCTGGACTCGATGATGGGGACGAGCCGACCCATTTCTTCGACTCAGTCGTCGTCGACTCCGGCGACCATGGCGGATTTCGCGTTACCTTCTTTCTCTACAGCGTATCTGGTCAGGAAGGGCGCGATGATGCGCGCAGGGCCGTGCTGTCCGGTGTTGACGGGGTTGTTTTTGTTGCTGATGGCTCGGCGGGAAGAGAGTCGGAAAACATTGCCAGTCTGCGGGAGCTCGAGGGGATCATGACCGACCTCTCATCGGCATCGCCACCGAGTGTTCCGGTCGTGATTCAGATCAACAAACTCGATCTGGATCAGCTTGCGAGCAAGGATGCATTTCTGCAGGCGCTAAACCCACAGGGACTGCCCCTGATACTGGCATCGGCGGTCAATCAGCAAGGAGTTGTCGAGACGCTGCAGGTCGTCGCACGTGAGGTCGTGAAACGGGTTTAGCCTTGATGGGATGGCCACGGATTCTCGTAAGTGCCTCTCACCCACAACTAATCCTTGCAAACAACTCTGCTTTTGCGATCGGAGAGGTGCTTTCGATTCGGCGAAAAAACGAGCTGAGTCGCCCATCAATGTCAACCATTGATCTCGACATCACTGTCGAGAAGAAAACCGGCTTGCTGATAGGCCGGTTCTGGATGATCGTAGAATCCCTTTCCGCTCTTTTCTCCCAACATTCCAGCCTGGACCATCGAACGGAGCGTGGAGGACGGCAGGTCAGTCGGGTCGACTGTGACGGCCTGATATGACGACTCGATGTCCTCAACAACGTCAAGTCCGACCATGTCCATGACGCCAAATGGAGGGAACTCCGTCTGGAAAAAGAGCATCCAGAGGCGATCAACATCTTCGGGGTCAGCGACACCTTCATCGACGACTCGTAACGATTCGCGCTTGACCGCGCGCCAGATCCGATTGATTATGAATCCTTTGCTTTCGCCGCGAACTGACGCGGTCGTCAACTTGAGATCGCGGCCGTAGTCCATTGCTGCAGCAAGAACGGCGTCGCTCGTCTGACCGCAGCTCATTACTTCGAGCATCGTGCGAATCCAGATCGGCGCAAAGAAGTGCATGTTCAGGAGGCGCGAGGGATCTGCGACCGAATCGGCGAGCAACGATGAGGGCAACGACGAGCTGTTCGTCGCCAGAATGGCATCGCTGAGCGAGGAGACCACGGAGAAGACCTGCCGCTTCGTTTCCAGTTCCTCCCGTACTGCCTCGATCACTAACTGGGCGCCATCGAGTGCCTCGCCAAGTGAGTTGGCGAAACGGATCCGACCGGTTGCGATTTCCAATTCTTCGGAAAACTGGCCCGATTCGACGAGCGCGGGCATGATCTCTTTCTCAATGCGGATCATGCACTGCTCAGTCGCACCTTCAAGCGCGTCGTAGAGCGTGACGTTCTTACCAGCGATGGCCGAACGGGCGGCGATCTGGCCACCCATCGTGCCTGCTCCAATCACAGCGACAACATCAACTGACAGATTTGCGTCCGAGGCAGTCATCAGCAATCCTTCTTGTAATCCGAGCGCCTGCAGGTCGAACGGTTGATCAGGAATCGAGCCCGGACCGCACCTATTTCAGTGGCAGTATCGCCGGAATGGGGATGAAGCTCCACGGGTTCAAATGGAGACGCGCTCGCCGGAATCGGCGGAACGGTGATGTGACTCAGACTATCGAACCCACTCGCGAATTGGCAGCAAGCTGCTGACCTATGGCAAGTTATTCCTGCAGGAGTCGCGTAGGAGATCTGGAGGTACTGTTGGCGTGGAAAGTAAAGCACCTGGCGCATCACCGGTTTCAAATCCGCAAAACCGAACAAAGGCAATTCTCGTTCATGGGGCGGGAGCAACTGTCATCGCGGTAGTCGCCAACGTCGTGCTCTACGTGGTTGGAAATGCGATCATCGATGTTCCAGACGATTTCATGCCGTTGGAGAATGCAGGAGCGCCGATTTTCTTCACCATACTGGGACTGGTCCTCGCAACCGGCGTGTACCTATGGCTTGCGAAGCGGGAGTCCGATCCTCGGCCTCGCTTCCTGACCATCGCTGGAGTCGCCCTGCTGTTTTCGTTCATCCCGAACCTGGTCATTTACGTCCAGAAGCCAGAGGATATGGGAACCGTTGAGGGCGGACCGATTCTACTGCTGATGCTGATGCACGTCGTCGCTGCGGCAATCGCTGTGGCCGTGCTTCCCCGCTCGACACAAGCCTGATTTAGAGCGGGAGCACAAGGATGCTCACGGAGTGGCCGGGCTACTTCGAGAACTGTCGCAACTGAGTGCATTGGCCCGAAACAGGTTGCATCGCCTTATTCTGTCGGCCGGAGAGAGGCTCAGGATGGTCGCTGCTTCATCGACGGTCAGCCCAGACGTCATCGCCAATGTCACGAACGACGACTGAATCCGCTCTTGGCCGGACATCGTGGGTGTATTCATCATGCGGTGACACAATCAGAGAACAGTTCAGACTGAAGGAGTCCCGGAACAATCACTGATCCCATACAGGACCTTGCGGGAGCGAGTCAAGCGTGATAGGGTGAATCTGTGGTGGACGGGATGTCCCGGTTAGATGCTGCTCAGCATCGATTGACCGGTGTGGCATAGCCGGGAATTGGAGGATTACTGATGGCCAACGGCGAACAGCTGGAAACAAGCGAAAACCAGGGCTTGACGCGTCGAACAATCCTGCGTGGCGGGTTTGCTGCTGCGGGAACGTTGGTCTCGCTGGCAGTCGGCCGTTCAGTGCTGGCGAGCGATGGTGGTGACGGTTCAGGAGGAAACAGCACCGGAGGCGGTGCTGATGGTGGTGGCGGTACCGGTGGTGGTGCAAATGGCGGTGGCGCCACGGGTGGCAATACCACTGGAGGTGGTACCACCGGAGGCTCTGGTGGTGGGGCGACCGGTGGTACCGGTGAGGGTGGATCGGGTGCAGGTGGTGATGGTGGAACCGCTGCTGGAGGTTCCGCCAGCGGCGGAGCTGGAGGAGACGGTGGTGGCGGAGGCGACGGTGGTTCAGTGGCCTCCGGTGGCGCCCAAGGCGGAAATGGCGGAAGCGCCAGCAGCGGGTCGAGTAGCGGCAGCGGGTCGACCACTTCGGGCGGAGGCTCTGGAGCGGCCACTGGCGGAGGTTCAGGAACCGCCAGCGGAGGGACAACACTCATTCAGTCCGACGCTGGAGGCTCAGCTGGGGGAGGCACCTCGATTTCTGCTGCCTCTGTCGGAGGAGATGTCGAGGGCGAATCCGGAAGCGACACGAATGCAGCCAGCGATGAATCCTCGGAGAGCGAAACTGAAAGCCTCTGGGCGGATGTTGTTCCCTGGTAGATTGGCCAGCGAAACACAGGAATGCACGCGGACTCCCTTGTGAGTCCGCGTTTTGCTTGTCGGCGAGCTCGGCGACCCTCCATCCGGCGATGCCGCTGCGAAGGTACTGCGATAACCACGGTTGGGGAGAGTTTCCCACGGCGATGTGTATCCCGCATGCAGGCTCAGCGAAACTGGAGCGAACCCGGCAACTCTGGAATCAAACAGAAGCGGCCAAATCATGATTCGTGATGTCGTTCTGGGGGTTGATTCGAGCACGCAGTCGACCAAAGTCGTGGCGATGTCTGTGGACACCGGCGAAGTGTTAGGCATCGGTCGCGCTCCACACACCGGTGCGGACACCCAGGATCCGCTGGACTGGGTTGAAGCGCTTGTTCACGCGACCGCCGAGATCGATTCTAGGGAAATGCGCGTTCTCGGAATGGCTGTGGCGGCTCAACAGCACGGGCTCGTCACCATTGATTCTGATGGTCAGCCAGTTCGCCCGGCATCACTCTGGAACAACACCGATGCTGCAGTTGATGCTGAGCGTTTGAACTCGGAGGCTGACTTCGCAGGACTTGTCGGATCGCGCCTGGTCGCGTCGTTCACCATCGCCAAGCTGGCGTGGCTGAGTCGCGTCCATCCGAGCGAACTGGCGAGGACAACCAAAGTTTGCCTACCGCACGACTGGCTCAATTTTGTCCTGACGGGCAATCTGGTAACCGACAGGGGAGATGCATCTGGAACCGGCTGGTGGTCGTCGCCTCTCGAACGACACATGCCAGAACTCATCGATCTCGCAATCGGCAACGAGAACCGGCGGCGAATCGAGTTTCCGCAGGTGCTGGGACCGAACGCCAAAGCAGGGAATCTGAAATCCGAGATGGCAGAGGCGCTTGGTATCGAGGAAGGCACTCCAATAGCAGCAGGCACTGGCGACAACATGGCGGCCGCGCTGGGCGTAGGGGCTAGATTGGGTGAGCTCGTTGTTAGCCTTGGCACAAGCGGCACAGCGTTCGGACTGTCGTCGTATGCAACGACAGAACCGTCGGGAGTCGTTGCAGGGTTTGCCGACGCGACTGGTCATTACCTGCCGCTCGTATGCATGCTGAACTGCACGAGGGTGGTCGACAGTATCGCGGAGCTTGCCGGATTGGACCCCGTCGAAGCGCTTGACCTCGCTGAGCGGAGTGCGCCGGGGGCCGAGGGACTGATGCTGATTCCGTACTTTGGCGGTGAGCGAACGCCAAATTTGCCGGAAGCGACTGGCTCGATGTATGGGATGCGGTACGAGAATCTGCGCCGGGACCTTGTCGTGCGTGCAGCCGTCGATGGTGTTTCCGCTGGTCTTGCGGCGTGCGTGGAGGGATTAGAGTCGCAGGGTCTTCGCGCCGAGAGCTTGGCGCTGGTTGGTGGTGGCAGTCGTCATCCGGTGTGGCAGCAGTCTCTTGCCGATGCAGCCGGAAAACGGGTCGAAGTTCGCGGGGGTGACGAGCACGTGGCCCGAGGGGCGGCGATACAGGCGGCGGCGATGGTGCGCCGGGAGCAGGTGGCCGACCTGGTCAAGCTGTGGAGGCCCGAAACGCTGGTGGAGCGACTTCCACGTCCAGAGTTTCGCGATGCATTCCAACTCGAGGAACGGCGACGGCGATGATCGGATCTCTGATTCTGCCGGATCCGAGTGCGGATAACGCGTTCAGACTGCAGTGGAATGGGTGAGGGACTGATCGAGCATGGTGCGCTGACGTTCTCGTCCGAGTAGATCGGTGACCGCGTCGAAGCTGCTGGCTGCTTCTGCCATCACTGCGGCGACGTCAGCGCCAGGGCGGCTCACAACGTCGTGGATCGCAGAGTCGAGAATTGCGTGATAGTCGGCAGTGCCGGGGATGCGAAGGTGCGGAAACTGAAATGGAGCGGCAAATGTTGACTCGATCGCCTTGGACAACTGGCGTGGCTGGTGGGGCGCGAAGCCAAGTTCCAAATAGGGAGCCGGAGCAGTGCCGTCGTCGGTGATCTGGAGCATGTTCGGCTGACCTGGAACGAGACCACTGCTGACTGACCAGTCGAGGCCACGATCGGACGCGGCTGCGAGCGACTGAAGCATCAAGAGTGATGCCAAGGGGTCGCGGGCCGAAGAGCGGACAATACCTCCCCAGTTCGATCCGAATGCGTTTCCCGGGGTATTGAGGGTTTCAATAGTGTGGGATTCGCCAGTGACAGGATCAGAATAGCTGGTCGAGCCCGGGAGAGGAGCGATCGAGATCGATTCAGCAATGTTGCTGGCCGGAATCAGCCTAACAAAGTCGACAGGGGCGATCGTGAACAGCGCGTTTCCGGCCAGAAAGTGGCGCCATGACTCCGCAGATGTCCAGTTCGCCTGATCAAGCACACCGAGCGCTGCGAGAGTCGCGAATGTGCTCAGCGTCTCGATAAACGGCTCTGAATCGATGAGTGGCCGGAAGGATTCCGGATGAAACCATACGTTTCGAGGATTCAACGGCCCGACGATACTCGAGTTGAGCAGCGCCAGAACATTCGCGTAGCCGTTCGAACCAACGCCAAGATTAAGAGAGACCCCATCGATGGATGGAGTCCGGAGGTCGTGGGCTGTCTGAATCAGCGCGTCCCAGGTGGCAATCGAGGCGGGTTCGGTTCCCATGAGATCGGAGCGGTAATAGAGAAGCAGTGCACTTGCGTCGAATGGAGTGGCATACGCCACGTCGTTGAATCGGCGCAACGCTGCGATGGCGGGGAACTCCACGGGCATTTCGACGGTCAGGGAGCTCGAGCCGGCCTCCGCAATCAGCGCGTCGATTGGGACGATCAAATCGTCGACGATAAATTCCCCAAGTGCCCACATCGGAATGAGCGCAGCATCGAATCTGCTGGAGGCTGTCCGCGCATCTTCTCTGAGAGCGAAGAGCACGGACTCGGCTGGCATCACGGTGACCGAAACGGAGATGCCCGACTCGTTCCCGAATGACTGCAGCGCTGCGCGAACCTCGCCTCGAAATGCGAGGTCAGGAATCAGCAAGGCTACCGGCGGCCGGTCGGCG
>JBGTJM010000169.1:0-3903 GCA_041745115.1 Thermomicrobiales bacterium | reverse complement strand
CGCAACCGCTTGCATTCCTCGATAGGTTTCGCGCTCCATCGTCAGCCGATCGCGCACCTCCCGATATGGCATCAGCGAGTTCGACTGTCGCGTCAGATGGCTGAAGACCGATCGCAGAAACGCCTTGCGATGCGCCCGATCGTAGTCAGCATTGATCAATTCGTCAGCCATGCGTGTCGATTCCCGTCAATGAGACCAGGGTTCGTGTCAAACTATTTTGAATCGAGCAATGGAATTCGCAGTTCCAGTTTCTGATACGGATACACGTTGATGACATCCACGTCTGAAAATGTGGTGGTATTTGGAACATTGCGGTCATACAGATGAATGTGTCCGTGGAGATGGTACGCAGGCTTGAAGAGCTTCAGGAACCACGGCATTACCCTGAATCCGCGGTGGGCGACGTCATAACCGTCGTTGATTCCACGAGGCGGCGCATGACTGATCAGCACGTCGATCCATCGACCATTTCTCACTCGATGCCGCGCCATTCCCGGAACCATGCGCAATATTTTCCAAGCCATTTGAAGCTCACTGAACTGCTGCCCTCCTTCGCCAGAGTACTTGGGAGACCCCGGCAGGCCACCCACAATGACGCCGGTAGATCGCTCCCGCACCACGCGTCCGTCGAGATTGCAACAGCCCATTGGGTCGTAGGGCTGGCCGGAGACATGGTTCTTCGTCCACTCCTCCATATGATTGCCCAGAACAAAGTAGACAGGCTTCTCCAGAGCATCAGCCAGAAACTCCAGATACCGTGCCGGTAAATCACCGCAACCAAACACAAGCTGAACGTCAGGCATTCGGGACCGCAACGTTGCACTGTAGATTCGGGGATCGATCTGATCGGAGACAGCAAGTACTCGAATGGTCATGACACCTCGAACATCGTCGTCAGGCCACGATATCCAGAGCAGCTCCGAATCGCTGAATGAGCGTCGAGATAGTCTCCGGGCTCATGGCCGTAGACGTGCAGAACATCAGCCTCGGTGCACAGAAGACACCGGAGTTCATGAGTGCCAGATGAACCAGCCGCTTGATCTCCTGGTCTCCCCTGGCGGCTTCGCGGTAATTCGACACGCGCTCGCTGCCGAAATGAACGGCACCGAACGATCCGTAGCCAGTAACCCCACCAGACACACCTCGCCGGGCTAGCTCGGCTCGCATCCCTTCTCGCAGTAGATCGCCAAGCTGATTGATCCGATCCACTTCAGACGCGCCGTAGTGCTCCATCGCGGCGGCTCCCGCTACGGTCGTTATCGCGTTCCCATTGAACGTCCCCGACTGCCAAAGTGGCCTCCCGCGAGACGGATCGAATTGCGACATCACCGCATCGCTTCCTCCGAACGCGCCAACCGGAAATCCGCCGCCAATGATCTTCGCCATCGTGGTGATGTCGGGAGTCACTCCCAACACCTGCTGATAGCCACCCGTTGCCAGCCTGAAGGACATCACTTCGTCAAAGATGAGCAGCGCTCCATGCTGATGCGTCAAGGCTCTTAGCGCTTCTACGAAAGGCGCCTCGGCCGGTATCATCCCGGCCGAACCCATCACTGGCTCCAGGATGACCGCAGCAATCTCATCCCCTCTCCGCTCCAACATCTTCTCGGCCGCGGCTACGTCATTGAACGGGATGACAGCAACAGCGTCCGCAGTATTGGACGGAAGCCCTCGCGTGTCGAAAACAGCCGTCGGTTCATGGTCGCTTCCAGCATCTTCAAGTGCAGGGTGAACGCTGACCTCGAAATCGTCATAGGTGCCGTGGTAGCCACCCTCCATCTTCACGATCAGATCCCGACCGGTGTACGCCCGGGCCGCTCTGGCAGCGTTCATCGTCGCTTCGGTCCCTGAATTGGTGAATCTCACCTTGTCCACGGACGCAATGCGATCGACCAGAATCTCAGCGAGTCGGGTCTGACACTCGATCGCTGCTGCGAAATTCGTGCCTTTTTCGATCTGCTCGTTGACCGCCACGTTGACCGCCGGATGTGCATGCCCATGAATCAGCGACGTGTAGTTGTTCAACACATCGATGTATTCGTTGCCATCAGCGTCGGTGAGCACGCATCCCTGACCCCGCACAATCGTCAATGGATAGGGTGGGTGAAAGGCAACCGTTCGCGTATCCCCGCCCGGCATCACTCGCTTGGCCGCCTCGTGGTGACGCCGCGACTGATGGGTTCGGTCTTCATACTGCTTCAGAAGTGCATTCGCGACCTCATGCCGGTTCGTTGCAAGTGCTCCTCTGGAAACATCCACTGCCATGGCGTTACCCCTTTGTGTCAGGCTTCGAGCGTCAGTTTGGTGTTGTCGACGACCAGGACTACACAACAACTGTGCGCGACTGTTCCCGCATAAACTGCTGAACATAGTACGGACCCAGCCCGCCCTTGCCGGTGCTACCGCTGGCTTTCCATCCACAGAATGACTGGCACCCCGGCCAAGCGCCGGTGGTCGCACCACCCTTTCGGTTCGCGTAGACCACACCGGCTTCGATGGTGTTGAAAAACGTCTCGATCTCCCCGGCATCCTCGGAAAATATCCCTGCAGTGAGTCCATATTCAGTGTCATTTGCCAGCGACAATGCCTCATCCAGTGATGCCACCGGAGCCACGACCAGAAAAGGCAGGAACAACTCTCGTCGAAACAGCTCGTGGTCGGCTGGCAACCCATCGACGATTGTGGGAGCAACATACGTACCGTCGCTCATCATCCCATCGGAGAGCGTCACACCTCCGGTTCGCACCACTCCGCCAGAAGCGCTCGCAACCGCCTCCTCAAAACGCTTCACGGCCCGATCGTTAATAACCGGCCCCACGTACACATCTTGATCTCTTGGATCACCAACAGTCACCCTGGACGCCCGCTCGATCAGCTGCTCCATGAAGGCGTCGTAAACGCCCTGCTCGACATACGCTCTCGAGCAGGCTGAGCACTTCTGGCCGGAGTAACCGAACGCCGACCGCACAACGCCTTCCACGGCCTTTTCCAGGTCGGCATGATTTGTCACGATCGTCGGATTCTTCCCGCCCATTTCCGTAATGCAGGGTTTGGGGAACTCTGTGCTGAACTCCCGGAAAAGGTCGAGACCAACTTCCTTGGAGCCGGTAAAGATCACACCATCGACATCAGGGTGTTTCGTCAGCGGGTCTCCCACTGATTCCCCTGGTCCGGTGATGTAGTTGAACACCCCAGCCGGCACCCCAGCATCGAAATAGCATTGAGCAAGCTCGTAACCTGCCATGGGCGTTGCCGATGCTGGCTTGTAGACAACCGTATTTCCCGCCACCATCGCCCCCGAAGACATCCCAGCCGACAACGCATGTGGGAAATTGAATGGAGCAAGCACTGCCCATACCCCAAATGGTCGTAGCATCGACTGGTTGCGCTCTGCGGGATCGAGTGACTCCATTTGAATCACAAAGCCATGGCTGGCTTCCATCTGATTCGCATACTCATCGATGAGGTCGGCGCCCTCTTCGACTTCGCCGATCGCTTCGGAGCGATTCTTGCCCGCTTCCACAATGAGCAGCGCCGAAAGCCGGAATTTCCGCTCTCGAATCAGCTCCGCGGCTCGCCGCATGATCGTCACACGCTCCATGTACGGGAGCGTCGACCATGCGGGAAATGCATCGACGGCCGCTTTCACCGCGGAATCAACATCCGCCGCTGTGCCCTTCTGGAATGTGCCGACGTGAATCGCATGGTCGATCGGCGACCGGACCTCGAACGTTTCAGCAGCGGTCACGTCCTGCCCATTGATCGTCATCGGGTAGGTGCGACCGAGCTCCTGCTCGACGTCGGAAAGTGCGACATCGAAAGCAGCATGCATCGACTCGATCTGCTCAGCAGTGGCTGTGTAGGTTATCTTCTCCGTCGAACTCATTTGGTGTCACCTCCAGA
>JBGTJM010000168.1:0-3696 GCA_041745115.1 Thermomicrobiales bacterium | reverse complement strand
CCAACCGAGTTCATGCATCGCCTCGAACAGGCCCTGAGTGTCACGTTTGCGTCGCTCACCTGATCAGTCGTCTCGCCACTAGGTGACGGTATCTACCGCTGTCCGCCACCAGTGGAGTTGCCGACCCGAGTCCTGATCGAGTACCTCGGAAGACACCGCCTGCAGGTCGGCAACGAGCTGAGTCGCACCTCCGACGATCTCTCCTAGCAGGATCCACGCGTGCGGAGTCAGCTCGCTTGATCGGTCCTCTCGATCCGGTGAGGTAAGTCAGTGAGAGAACATCGTGCTCGCTCACTGTTTCCCATCCTGACCGTCCTGCTTACTATCAGCACCTCAAACTCAGATCACGGCGCGAGAATCAGGGACCTCGATGCGCAAAATTCTCGGGACCGACTGCAATGCTCCGAATGTGCTGGTAGGTGCGGAGCGACGATGGCTCAGCATGCGCTATGGCGCTGTTTCGCTCAAAGCTACCTATTGATAAATGACGATATCTGGGGGCGGTTGCAGCGCCATCACCTCGGCTGCAGTCATCAACGGTACATCTTGCCGGTACCAGAGCTTGAATCCGTAGAACTCGTGGGGGACGTTGCCTCCCACGACGGCGTAGGTGTCTCTCTTAGCATCCGGGGCACCCCAGCCGTCGACCTCGAGCACGTACTGCACGTCCGGGATCTGGACGATCTGGTCGCGGTTCGTTAGAGAGTAGAGGTTGAATTGATGCACAATCAGAAGTTTCGGTGGGATGCCCTCGTTTCGAGAGATCTCCGCGAGAAGCTCCTGGGCGACACGCACATCCGCTGCGTCGATTTGACCGAGCTCAACCCCGGGCGTTTCGCCCTCTTTGATTGCAAACTCCGGGTCGATCGCAAGGTGAACATGCGGATAGCTCAGCCACTCGCGAACGGCGTCAATTTCCTGTGAAACGGTCTTGCGGCCAAACTGTACATCGAGAATCAGTAACAGATCGTTTGCCGCTGTGAAGTCGACGTAGTCCTGCACTACGCTGGCGCTGGCATATGCGATGTACATGCCATCGGCTCCAGCGTCGCGTTGCGCAACTGAGGCGATGACCTCGAATGCCATCTTCCAGGGTCTCGAGCTGTCAGCTGCTTCGTATTCGATGAGCTGGTCGCGAAGGAGAGCTAGCAGCGTTTCTTTGTCATGCTCACCAAGGATGCCCATCAACTCGTTTCCGGGGAAGCCGTAGTACGAGAGAATGCGGTAGTTGGGCAGCAGGGGCTCACGCTCGTCCGGTCCCTGAGTACCGTCACCCTGAGCATGAGCAAGTGGACTACGAATCGCCAGGCCAGCGGCTGCAGCGGATCCTCCAAGGAATGTTCGTCGCGTAATCGTCATCTAAATGAGTCTCCCTGGTACGTAGGCCGAGAGGCGCCCCACTATCATCGGGCAGGAATATTTGCTTTGCACAGCATGGCCAAGAGGTGAAAAGCAGGAGCGGGTCTTCAAGGCCGAATTTTTCAGCAACCCTCTTCAGGCACCCACAAGTCCAGAACGTCTAGTTCACGATCAAGAGATTGCAGCCGAGGAATCCATCCTCATATCCATTCAGCGTAGCGCGAACACGCTGCTCACCATTGCCATGGGCCTGAGGGTCGTTCTCCCCGATGAATTTTGGATCTCCCAGAGAGAAGACAATGTTGTTAATCGCTGAAACAATGTCTCCGGGATCCACAAGACCGCGCAACTCTGCATCTCGCGCCCAGGCTCCTGAGAAACAGTCGGCCATCAGCTCGAGCTCGAT
This sequence comes from Thermomicrobiales bacterium, assembly GCA_041745115.1. Classification (GTDB taxonomy): domain Bacteria; phylum Chloroflexota; class Chloroflexia; order Thermomicrobiales; family UBA6265; genus JAHBVL01. The sequence continues at coordinate 1,931 of JBGTJM010000168.1, read as the reverse complement.
GCTGTGCACCTGGTTCCAATTGCTTGGTTGTTGGGTTCTCTCGAATCCGATACCCGTCTGCACGTGGTGGGCCCATTCGTGCGCGATTACGAACGCGGCCGAAAACGCCGAACCGTTGTCGACAAGATCGAGCAGGAAGGGTTCGTCGAGATACATCGTCGAGTCCAGTGGACAGTAGAAACCGTAGAACCCGGTCGATGCCGGACCACAGGCGGACATTACTGTATCGCCACGTGCGACTACGACGACACCTGGTGTTTCGTACGTAAACTCTGTGAAACCAACCACCTCGCGATAAAAATCGTCTAGATCGTTGGCGACAACCTGAATCACCTGATCCCGAGGAACGTTGTTGAGGGAAAGCGTCTGCTCAAATGAACCTGAATCAGCCGTAGCATTCGCGTATCGAGCGTTGATCTGGTCGACGAACTCCCGGCTCGAACCAAGGAACCATCCCCAGCGCCCATTGTGCCGGGCGAAGTAAAGCGTTTCTTCGGTCCAGACCGGCTGACCCGCCTCGTTGAGTACAGGCATGACGTAGTCGACGGCTGCCGCGTCCTGATAGAGCGTACCGGTAACCGGCCACGTCCATGTCCCGACGTCCACGCTGACGATTTGCGCCTGGTCGGCCAACGCGACTGAGTAGACATCATCTAAGAAGGCGATGGCGACATTGGCGGGAATCTCGGCGCGTGCGTCTGGATGCATCGACTCGTACATCGCCGCAAAATTGCCGAGAGCTGCCTGATCGAAAAGCGTGCGGGCTGACGCGGAAACCGCAGCCTTGTCAGCGATAACCATCGAGTCTGATTGCGCTGAGGCTGCACCCAGCAAGGGGAAAACCAGGATCAATCCCAACAGAGTGCCGCTGGCGATTCGCGTTCGCATTGTCTTCTCCAGTGTCTCGAGTTCCAGCGTGTTCATCAACAGCTACGGTATTGTCGCCTATAGTGCCACAGAGACGTTGACGGATTCGCGAAGTTGCTATTCTTAGCGCTACATCAAGGGAAAGCAAGGTGTCGAACTTGATAAGGTGATAACGCCGTTTGGATTTTCAGGCAGGAGGAGATCAGGTGGAAAGTGCGTTCAAGTCGATCAAGGACGATCCGGGTGCGCAAGCAAAGGCCAAGGATTTCACTGCGAGAGTGACGGTTGGAGATCCGACGCAGGGCTACGACGACGATGAACTCAAGGTGATGGCAGCCGCTGTTCTACCTGCGCTGTCGGAAGACCAGTTGAAGGCAGCGATGGGAGCGTCACTGCAGAACATCAATTCGAACATGAGTGAGAGCAACCGGGCCGGCCTGCAAGAGATGCTTCAACAGAGACAGCAGGGGCAAGGCATGGTGGACATAACTCGCTCTGGTGAGAACGTTGCGCCTGCCACCGCTGGAGCGTCCGCAGGGGGTGGGCTGGATGACCTCCTGGGTGGACTCATGGGAGGATCATCAGGCGGAGGCCTTGACGACCTCCTCGGAGGGCTGCTCGGCGGGATGTCCGGTGGCGGGGGCAGTGGCGGCTCGGGACTGGACGATTTGCTTGGAGGGCTTCTAGGTGGCGGTGGCCAGCAGCAAGGTGGGGGCGGTCTGGGCAGCATCCTGGGCGGTTTGCTCGGCGGAGGTGGCGGTCAGCAGGGTGGTGGCGGCCTCGGGGATATGCTCGGAGGGCTGCTCGGCGGTCAGAAGGCTGCGTCTCCTGATGCTGGCGTTGCCGATGGCGGGCAAGGTGCAGATGTTTCGGGCATGATCGAGACCTTTATGAAGAGTCCACTCGGGAAGACCGTGCTCGCTGGTGCCGTTGCATATGGAGCAAAGGAGATATTGGGCGACAAGGCCTGATCTTCAGCACGTTCTGTAGAGTTTCGACGCCGGGCAGTGAGTTGCTGTCCGGCGTCGTTGTGCATGGTGCGAATGGAGCACGCGAGCAATTGT
>JBGTJM010000167.1:0-2449 GCA_041745115.1 Thermomicrobiales bacterium | reverse complement strand
TGCATTCCGGATCCTCTCGACAATCAGGCAGTCCGCTTCGGGGTAATCGTTGGCATGCAACGGTGACCCCTTCGTTGTAGGAAAGCCGACAGCGTCGATCAGGTCCTTGACGGCATGCGGCAGCCCGTGAAGAGGGCCAACTTCCACTCCCGAGGCTAGTGTGGCATCAGCCGCGTCGGCCATCCCAAGCGCCTGCTCGTCGTCGACTTTTGAAACGATTGCGTTGATTGCCGGATTCACCCGTTCAATCTGAACGAGAAACGCTTGCATGACTTCCCGGCTAGAAACCTCCTTCTTCGCTATGCGATCGCGAAGCTGGACGGCACTCATGAAGCACAAATCGTTGGTTGCCACACCTAATCCTTTCAGTGATTCAGCACGTTTGACCGGCATTGTTGCACGAGACGAGCGACGATCAGACAAACTGCGCGCATACGTCGTTCGCCAGCATGAGGCCACGACGAGTCAACGTGGCCCGTTCCTCGCTTCGATCGATCAGACCGGCATCAGTCATTCTGGCGAGCTGATCTTCGAACACAACCCGGGCGTCTTGCCGATGCCTGGCCTGGAACTCCGCAAACGACACGCCCTCCTGCAGAAGTCGAAGTCCCAGCATCATCGTTTCACCCATCGAGAGACGGGCATCGACCAGTTCGCTGTTCGAGACCGGCTCATCGCCGCTCTGGACTGAGTCGATGTAGGTCTTTGGCAGGAGGTGGTTCATGCGACGGGAATCACCGATGCGCCAGTGAGCTCCCGCTCCAAAGCCAGCATACGCACCATTTCGCCAGTAAATCGTGTTGTGCTGAGATTGAAGCCCGTCGGTTCTCGCCCAGTTGGCAACCTCATAGTGCACCCAGCCCGCCTCTGCCAGCCTGCTCATGGCCAGCTCAAAGAAGTCGGCTGAGTCGTCGTCAGTGACTGGCGTCATCACGCCCCGCTTCACCGCATCTGCCATCGGCGTGCCAGGTTCGACGATCAGTCCATAGAGCGAAACGTGCGCGGGAGTTTCGGCGAGGCTCAGCAGGCTATCCAGGTCCTGACCCCACTGTTCGAGCGTCTGTCCCGGCCAGCCGAATATCAGATCGAGACTGATATTGTCGAATCCGGCGTCGCGTGCGGCTCGCAGGGCAGCAACCGTGTCTCCTGCTTCGTGTTGGCGCCCCAGCGTTCTGAGGCCACGCCTGTCGAAAGTCTGGGCTCCAATGCTTAACCGATTGATCCCTGCCTCGAGCAGATTCGTGAAATACTCACTATCGACGCTGTTCGGATTTGCTTCCAGCGTGATTTCGGCCGCTGGCTCGAGATCGAACGACTGTCTCAGCTCCTGAATGATCACCGCGACCTGGCTCGGTGAGAGAAGTGAGGGTGTTCCTCCACCCAGATAGATCGATGACGCTGTCTTCATGGGATGGCGTTCCGGAAATGAACGGATATCGGCAACGAGTGCGTCAACATAGCGGGGCATGAGTGGTTCGAGGCCCCGATACGTGTTGAAGTCGCAGTACGGGCAGATGTGCGTACAGAACGGTACATGCACGTAAATCCCAATTGGCGCGGACAGTGGTGCAGGTGCCATTGAGCGTGCCTACTTCGTGCCGCTTGCGGATCGAAGTGCGTCCCAGGCGGCTGTCATCGCAATGGCGTCATCTTCGCTGGCAGGTTCGGTCATGTACCTCACGCGGTCATAGGTCTCCGTCAATTTCTGCACTGCCAGAACCTGCACCGGCGTGCCTGCAACATTCCACCGGGCAGCCAGTTCGTCAGGAGTTGTCGCAGCAGCTCGGCTAAGACCGTGAACCTGTGACCATGCCAGGAACTCAGCATATCGCTCCCGAACGACAACCGTGTGCCGCCAGCGCTGGTCGCGCCTCAAATCGTCAAGAGGGTCGATGGGGATTTGTCCATCTCGCCGGGCCAGACTCCCCAACCATTGCCTGATGTCGTTCCAAATCGACCCGCTGACTAATACCGAGTCTTCGTCTTCGCCAGCTTGAGTTTGCTCGGCATTGAGGCGAAGTCTGAATCGCACAACTCCGGCATACAGCAGAATGAGCGCCAGAATGACAAGAAGATACCGTGCCGCATCTGGAACTTCTCCAACCCGATCGGCCGCCTGCTCGATCACCGGTCCCGCTTCTACCGGTGTGCCTTCCTCGTTTCTTCCTGCAGGTGAGAACGGCAGGTGAGAGAGAAGCCAAAGCAGCGGATAGAGGACGATCATCGCCATGACGATCAAAAAGAATGCCAGAATGCGGCCTGCCCACGTGAGTACCCAGAGAACAGGATCAGCAATCAGACCGATCATTGCGGCCAGGTCGCGGGAAAAGATGCCGACCACAATGAGGGCAGGAATGGCGATTGCGATGACGGGTCCTCCAACCGTCTCGAGCCATCGTGAGACGCGTGCCCGTGCCGGCATGTCCTGTCTCATTTCCGCGATGGCTAT
>JBGTJM010000166.1:0-6369 GCA_041745115.1 Thermomicrobiales bacterium | reverse complement strand
GTTGAGATGGATGGGTTCTGGATCGACCAGTACCAGGTGACCAACGCCGAATACCTGCGGTTCGTCAAGGCGACAGGTTATGTCACTGTGGCGGAGCGCGTTCCCGATCCGACCCTCTACCCTGGAGCAATTCCGGAGATGCTCGTGCCCGGGTCGATCGTCTTCGACCAGCCGCCCAACCGGGTGCAAATGAGTAACCACTACAACTGGTGGGCCTGGAAGCCCGGAGCATGCTGGAACCACCCGGAAGGACCGGGCAGCAATCTTGGTGGGCGCGAGCGGCATCCTGTCGTGCATGTCGCATGGGAAGACATCGAAGCCTACGCTTCCTGGGCTGGCAAGAGCATCCCGACCGAAGCTGAATGGGAATACGCCGCCCGAGGCGGACATGAGGGACTTCCGTACGCGTGGGGAATCGAGCTCGCACCTAACGGCCGGATGATGGCCAACTACTGGCAAGGTGAGTTTCCCTGGCAGAACCTTGAGCTCGATGGCTACTCCAGAACCGCGCCCGTTGGATCCTTTCCCCCAAATGGATACGGTCTTTTCGACATGATCGGCAACGCCTGGGATTGGACAGCTGACTTCTATCGCGACGAACATGTGCCGGCCTCGCCATGTTGCGGCGGAATCGCCCGCAATCCTCGCAATGCGGATTTGGAGGGGAGCATCGATGAGTCCGCTCCCGGAGCTACGATCCCTCGGAAAGTCCTCAAGGGTGGCTCATTTGCCTGCGCCGAGAACTATTGCAGGCGCTACCGGCCTGCCGCCCGCATGCACCACCCAGTTGACACCGGCACCAACCACATTGGCTTCCGGTGCATAGTTCGTCGGACGTAGCAGTAGTTGGGAGGCATAGGGCCGGGAGGGAAGTACGGTGGATGAGGAGCCCAATGCCGCGGAAAACGGATTCATCGATCGGGTGCTCGAAATAGTTGAATACGTCGCGTTCGCGATTGAAGTTCTGGCAGTCGTAGTGATCGCGATCGGTGTCGTTTACGCATTCAGCGTTTACTTCGTTGGCCGGACCAACAGCAGTAGCGGCCAGCGCATCATAAAGGAGTTTCGCGAGCGCTTGGGACACACCCTGCTTACCGGTCTCGAGATCCTGGTCGCCGCAGATGTTATTCGCACCGTGGCGCTGGAGCCAAGTCTGGAGAATGTCGCGATTCTCGGATTATTGGTGGTGATCCGAACCTTCCTGAGCTGGTCACTTGAGGTGGAAATAGAGGGAAGATGGCCATGGAAGGCCTCGGTAGGCGCCACCGCAGATCGCACGTCGACCGCACTTGTCTCGCCAGAGTCTGATTGATACGCTCGGGCCGTCGGTAGCTTTCTGGGATTCCAAACTGGAACTTCGGATCCCCGAAGCGGTCCTCGGCGACCCTATCTCCACAATCCAGGTTCAATGCAGTTGGAGCGCTGTCCGTGCTCTGGCATAAGCAGACATCGCCGCTTCATCCGGCAGGCTGTGTGATCCCTGAATCCTGCTCGTCCCCTGAACTCAGTGTTCGTGCCCGTTTGCCCATCTCTCCTGCTGCGGCGAACAAGCCCATGAGCCCCAAGACAGCAACGATCATCACCATGGTGATAACCTCCGGATCGTCGGAGAAGTTTTGGACAGCAACAATCACTGCTGCTGAGAGGTTTCGCTGTCCGGTCCCCAGTGCCAGAACCGAGCGCTGATCCTCGACATTGCTGAGCAGATATCCGAGTACGAACGCTGCTGTCAGCACGATCACTGCAGCGGCCAGCCCTCCGGTTCCGACGCTGTCCACGATCTCACTGAAATTCACGACGAGCAATGCGACCGCAAGAAAGGCCAGGGCCACTGAGGATATCTGTCCCGCAATGGGTTGGATGTCGCCCGCCAGATCCTCCCACCGGCCACGCACGAAGAGCCCGATTCCCAGCGGTACGAGCATTGAGACAATGAGCGATCTCGCGATCTTCCACGAATCTACCTCCACGCCATCGCCAAGCAACAGCGGCAAGGCCAGAGGCAAGTACACGATGGTCGCCACGCTCAGTGTGACCATAAGGCCGACCGATAGTGGCAAGCTCCCCTTCGCAACTTCAGCGAGTTTCGGCAAGAAGGGAGCACCCGCTGCCGCCGCCACAATAATCAGCCCCGTTCGCAATCCGGGATGTGATTCGTCGATGAGATATTGCGCGCCATAGGCAATGATCGGTACCGCGATGAAGTTGACCAGCAACGCCATCCCGATCAGTCGCTTGTTTGTCAGGGAAGCGGCGATCGTCGGAACCGTCAGCGAGAGTCCCATGGCGAGCATACTTCCAACCACGAAGAGCACACCGGAGATTTTGACAAGCGTGATGATGACGTCACTGAGTTCCATCAGGGCCCTCCATGCCAGGTCCTAGTTGAAAGGTCCGCGGCGACCATCGGAATAGCTACTGAGCCGTTCCGGGAGCAGACCCCATTCGCCCATTTAGGCGCATTTTACGTTCTGAACTGCTGAAGATAGATTCTTCGAAAGGAGTATTTTGGATCAACCCAGGTCCCGTCCGGAGTTGAGAGTGGCTGCGGCCCCCCGATCCACCGCTTGACAATCCAATTTTGCGACTGCGACCAGGGTCGCCATTTATGCAAGGCAACTGTCAGCCAAATGGGACTGAAAGAGTGATGCCCATGAACACCAACAGTCAGCTGAATCACAGTCCCATCTCTCCGAGTTCCCGCCCGGTCTTCACCGCGCGTTCGAGCGCCTCGTGTTCAAGTTCACTCTGGTCTGCGTGACGAACCGCGAAGTCAGTTATGGTGTGATTGAAACGAGCTCCTTTGTCCGGGTGAAAGCTGTTGGCAACCGAGTCACCTGACTTCGCGTTCGCACGCACCAGCGATTTACCGCAGAGTCCGGAATACTGGGCGAACAATGCTTCATTCATCGTCTCGATTGCGGCCGAAGCCGTCGCGTTGAACAGCTGCGGTCGTTTCAGTCTCTTTTCTGACGGTATTCACACCTGTTTGATGAGATCAGCGAAATCATCGACTGCAGCGTCAACGTCGGCTGATTGAGTTCCGCGGGAGTTCATCGAAACCTTGAGCAAGAGCAGCGTGACAAGAGCTAGAACCGCGACGAGCTTGATTAGGCGAGTATGGCGAACTGAGTCAGTCAAATCGGCCGATATGGTCTCGGTTCCTGGATCGCTCACATCAAGCCTCCTTTTGCATTCATCGGCACCGCCGCCACTGAAAGAAATCGTGAGTTCAAGTCGCGTCGCGCGCACCAGGTTCCACGCCCACTGATGCAATGTCACTTGAAGTTCGCCCCAGCAAGCGACCCGGTATGCTGGCTGCCGTGGTCGTAGGAAAATCGAGATTTGACAAAAGGACGAGCGCGAGACACGAACTGGATCGAACCCCGCTGCGCCGGTGGTATCACCGGCGAGGTACTAGCGTCGCCGATCTCTTCGGCGGTCCCGTCGGTTCATCCCGGCAAGCGAAACTGGCGACATCGGCCGACCAATGACGTCGATGAACAGGGAACACTCCCCTCCGGAATCAGGCATTTCGCCGTCAAGAATCTCTACCTGGTAGGTCAACTCGTGCTCTTTGAGCTTCGGGTCCATGAGCACAACGACAACATCGCGAACCTCATCAGTTCGAAAAATCGAGAGAACTGCGTTTGGGGGATTCGACTGAAAGCTGTCCGGTCCCTCAGTCCAGGAATCGACGAACTCCCGCGATCTCACATGGGCGGTTACCCGATAGGGGCGATCAGAGAACATCAGCGTAGTTGGCGACAATCTGGAGAGCGTCAGACTCCCGTCGTCAAACGACATTTCGTGCGCAGTTTGCACAAATAGTGCTTCGACCTCATCTGCCTCAGCGAGTCTGGTCGTCATATCCTCGTCCATTCTTGCAATCCTCCTGTGTTGATGATTCAAATGTCATGTCAGATCTCTGCAGCAACCCACTGGAAGGGTAGAAACCGGCCGGCGTTCTGTCATGCTCCCAAGGGCGTATTCGAGTACAGCCTAACGTGCTCCACTTTGGCACGGGATTCCGAATTTCATGATAGTTGGGTAGACGACCTGCCGATCAAGCGGGCAGCTGGCGTCCAGTCGGTACGGAGTCTGCTTCCCGCATCGTTAACCCTTTGACAAGCACATGATCCCCAGGGAACTCTGATAGAATCTGGCTCTGGCTGGTAGTCGTCAGAGCGACAGCAAGTACGTTGTTCTCATACGGCGTATCGGTCGGCAAATTCGCGGTGCTGAAAAATCCAGCATTGAGCATTGCTGGAAGAGAAGTGTCTGATCCAGACACACACAAGAGAGGCTGCCGAGATCGCAAGCACGCCGACTCCACCTCGTCGATTGTCCAAGTTTCGCGCTCCTGTCAGGCGATCGACCGATATCCCCCGAATGAGATTGCTCGATCGCCTAAGTGCTGCCAGCGGTGTGCCGCTTACGGTCGTATGTGCTCCCGCTGGCTATGGAAAAACAACGCTTGCAGCACATCTCACGCGGCTGAACACGTTTCCTTCGGTCTGGGTGACGCTCGAAAAGAGTGATGACTCGTTGATGCAATTCACTGAGTCTCTAGTTCTGGCGCTTCAAACGATTGATCCCGGACTCGCGACAATCGCCAGCGCTCGCCTTGCCGCCTCTGGAGCAGTTTCTCCTGGCTTGGTGCTCAAGACGATGATCGACGAGCTTTCAGAGGTGACGAATCCGTTCTTTCTGGTCATCGATCAATATGAGTCAATTCAAAGTGAGGAAGTTCACCGGGCGTTCAGTGAAGCGTTGGCGCGAATGCCGGAAACCGTGCACCTCATTCTCCTGAGCAGATCTTCACCGCCCCTCCAGATTGCAAGGCTTCGATCGAATGGCGAGGTGCTGGATCTGACTCGTGAGGACATGCAATTCGACATAGAAGAGACACGGCAGTTTCTGAAGTTGACCCTCGATCTCGATCTATCCAGAGAAGAGGCAGCTCACCTGGTCGAGCGAACGGAAGGCTGGCCGGCCGCGTTGCACCTTCTCAGCATTGCGTTCAGGGGACGTCCGAAACACCAGATCATGGAAGCCGCGGTTGATCCGAGAACGCCTTTTCCCTTCATATCCGACTATTTATGGGAAGTCGCTATCGAACCACAGCCCCCTGAGCTTCGTGACTTTCTCCTGCAAACGTCGATACTGGAAACATTCGACTCGGACTTGTGTGACGCTGTTACCGGAGGTGCAAACAGCCTCGACCTCATCGAAGCATTGGAACGCGATGGGCTATTCGTCGTCCGGTATTCCGGTAGCTCCGGTTGGTTTCGCTATCACTCGCTAATGAGTGAGACACTTCGGAATCGTCTCGAAAAAGCTACGAGTCAGGAGACCATAGAGGAACTCCACTCGCGCGCAGCTCGTCACCTCTTCCACTCCAACCACATACCCGAAGCTATCGAGCATGCCCTTGCTGCGAGAGACTGGTCGCTCGCCATCACGCTGCTGGAAGAAGACTGCCAGCCACTTTTCGCCGAGGATCGTATTACCGCGTTGCGTCTACGTCTGGAGCACTTGCCGGAGAACATCTTCGACCTCAGCCCCAGGTTGGCACTCTTTCTGGCCTGGTTCCGCACTCGCACTGGTCAGCTGGCACTGGCCGGCGAGCCACTCAGACAGGCGGAAGAAGCATTTGCCGCTGATGGCGACAAAGCCGGACTTGGCTTGACAATGACGTGCCGTGCCCTGATGAGTTTGTTCAGATCGGAGAGTCTCCAGGCGGCTGACTACTGTCAGCAGGCTCTCGAGCTGATTCCTGAAGACAGGACGGTTGAACGGGAAATCGCCTTGCTGATTCTGGGTATTGTTCACGTCCACAGCGGGCAACCGGTATCGGCGGAGGGCGTGTTCAAAGAGGTGCGCACATTGGCAGATGCATCTGGACACACATGGATTCGCATGCAGGAGATGGCTCAGTCATCCTGGGCGCTTGCTGAGTGCGGCGAACTACTGGAAGCATCAATTCTTTGCCGGAATGTTATCGACGCCGGAGGCGAGTCTCCAAGCGGGCTCTGGATTCAGTCGGCGCTCATCGAGTTGGGCTACATCTATCTTGAATGGGGCTTGCTTGATGAAGCAGAGCGATGCACGTTACAAGCCCTGGAGCTCGCAACGCTGACAGAAAATGCGCTTTGGAGTTCTCGTTCGCTTCAGCAATTGTCCCGTGTTTCCTGGGCACAAGGAAAGCCAGATGATGGCTTCGCCTATCTGACTCGTGCGGCACCATTCGCATCGATGGTTTCTCAGCAGGAACTGCGAAATGTCAGAGCTCAGGAGGCCATCTACTGGGTCTGGTCGGGTCAGCTGGCTCTTGCACGACGGTGGTACAACAGCTCGAATCTTGAT
>JBGTJM010000165.1:0-6394 GCA_041745115.1 Thermomicrobiales bacterium | reverse complement strand
CTTCCCGATTCCGCCTGGCGGGGAGCGTCAGATTCAGATCGAATACCAGCAGGTGCTTACGGTCGAGAACGGGCTCGTCCGCTACATGTATCCGCTCGATACCGAGCGATTCTCGTCTCAGCCGCTCGAGCAGGCGAGTGTGCGAGTGACGGTAGCGTCGAACGAGCCGGTGAGAGCTGTGTATTCACCCAGCCACCCCATCGCCGTAGATCGGCAGGATGATCAGCAGTTCGTGGCTGGCTGGGAGGCATCGAACGTTCGGCCAGACACGAACTTCGAGCTGATCTACACCGTTTCCGAGCAGCAGATCGGCGTCAACTTACTCAGTTACTGGAATGCCGTAGATTCTGATGGAACATTCCTTCTTCTCGCCGCTCCGGGGATTTCTACCGAGCAGCGCACTGTGACAAAAGACGTGATTGTGGTGCTCGACACGTCCGGAAGCATGGATGGAGACAAGATCGCTCAGGCCAAGGAAGCGCTGAAGTACGTTCTTGGCCAACTCGGAACTGAAGACCGGTTTACCATCGTTGAGTTCAGCACCGGTGTGCGGCTCTTCGATGACGATCTGCAGCCTGTGAGTGAAGTCGCAGCTGCGCTCTCCTGGGTCGATCGGCTCGAAGCGACCGGTGGCACCGACATCAATGCCGCGCTCTTGACCGCACTCGATCTCGTCGATCAGGAACGCCCCACATACGTGCTCTTTCTGACCGACGGCCTGCCGACCGAAGGTGAAACCGGCATTCAAGCCATCTTGAGTAATGTCGAGCAAGCAGCGCCAGCGAACCTGCGCCTCTTCTCCTTCGGAGTAGGAGACGATGTGGACACCATCCTGCTCGACACGCTGGTGGCGAATCACGCCGGAGCCACGACGTACGTCCGGCCAGGTGAACAGCTACATGATGCGGTTGCGGCGTTCTACGGCAAGATCAGCACGCCGGTGCTCACCGATGTCGAAATCGAGATCGATGGTGTGCGCACTGAGGAGATCTATCCCAATCCCGTGCCAGACATCTTTGCGGGAACCCAGCTCGTCCTCGTTGGCAAATACGCCGATGGAGGCGCCACGACGATCCGGGTATCAGGCATGGTTGATGGCGAGCGCCACACGTTCGTCTACGACAATCAGGTGCTGGCAGATCGAACACTTTCCAGCGCAGATGACACCCTGCCTCGCCTCTGGGCCACTCGCAAGATTGGCTACCTGTTGAACCAGGTTCGGCTCTACGGCGAGAATCAGGAATGGATCGCGGCGATCGTCGACCTCAGCGTCAAGTATGGCATCGTGACCCCGTACACCTCCTATCTGATCACTGAAGACGACATCCTCACTCAGTCAGGCAGAGACGAGGTCGCTGCAGCAGAGTACGAGGAGTCAGTAGGCTCCCAGGCACCCTCATCGGGAGCCGGAGCCGTCGATGCAGCTGCTGATGCAAGTGCCCTGCAGTCGTCTGCGAACGCAGCTCCCGCGTCGTACGAAACCGAGGAAGGCGCTGCTGTCAGGTCGATCGGCAGCCGGGCCTTCGTCCTGCAGTCCGGGACCTGGATCGAGACGACATTCGATCCCTCCAGCATGGAAACGATCGAGGTCGAATTCGCCAGCGACGAGTACTTTGAGCTCCTTGTCGAGCATCCGGATCTCGCGGCAGCATTTGCACTCGGAGAGCATGTCATCGCCCAGAGCAATGGCATCTGGTACGAAGTCACGCCGGTCGCCTGAATCGGGCATCATCATCGGTTGGAGGCGGGTGAGCGCCCGCCTCCAGCTCACACCAACGTGATCGATCGAAAAAGAACTCCGGCGGCTCGGCATTATTGCCTGGCCGTTCGGGTTCAGCTTGGCGCCCTGGCCGCTCCCAACCCTTTGCGAATTGCCGCAATTTGAGCCAGGTGGTTCATATCATGCCAGCACATATGCGCGGTAATCTGTAGGAAAGTCACCACACCGAGCTGGTCGATTCTGGCGGTGCGGAGCCATCCTTTGTCCCCCAGCTGCTCCAGAGCCTGAATACGCTCCGATCTCAGCAGCACGAAGTTCTCGACGAGCTTTGTGAGTGGGCCGGACTGATAGTCGTTCGAATCCACAAGCGCGTCCTGATCGTAGCCTTCCAATTTCGGGGACTTTTCAGACTGCACCATTGCGATTCGCGCGATCGCACGCTGCTCTGCATCGATCAAGTGCCCGATGATTTCGACCACCGACCAATCGTCGTTATCCGGACAACTCCGGGCAGCGGTCTCCGGCATCTCCTGAACCAGACTCTGCAAGATCAGTGGCGTTTTCCTCAGCTGATCGATAAGTTCTCCAGGTCCTCCAAAATCGTGCGGCGACGCTGAGGTCATTCCTGGTCCGCCGCGGTCACATCGATCTCCATGGCTTCATGCAGACGTGCCAGAAACTGTCGCTCGGCCTCCGCCACCTTCGTTCCCCCGATGCCGAGGAATCCGCCGGACTTGCTGGCCAGGGTGACCTGATCGGCAATGGCGTAAAGCCAGTGCTTGAACTCCACGGCTTCTTCCAGCGTCGCGGTCTGCTGCATGATGGCCATCGATTGACCAGCGAGCTCGATCGCTGCTTCCTGTGCCAGCACGGGATTCCGTTCCTCGACGACATCTTCGGCGGCCCCGTCGCTCCTCGCCAGCAACGACTCAGGTTCGCCTGGTTCATCAGCATCCACATCCTGCATCGATGCGGCCAGCGCTTGCACCACTTCGTTGTCCGGAAACGCGAATGCCGCCTCGCGGGCTGCGCTCAAGCCGGCTCGCAGCTCGCGCATCAGCGTCACTGCACCATCCTGCTCGGCGTACGCTGCTGCCATGGCCACGGCAGTCGGTGTGCGATTCAGGATCGCCAGGTCTTCAGGGGTGAAATCGGTTAGTGCGGTCACGTCGCCGTCTCCTTGCGTGATTCGATTGATCGAGGTCAAGTGTAGTGGCCACAGTCCTTGCCTTCAGGCCTGCGGACAGTTCGGGGCAGGCCCGACGATTCACGAGCTCACGTCACGCAACCTCAGCAGATGGAGGCCCATCTCGCCATCATCGTCTTCGTAGGTATGGAGCACTGCGACCAGACTGCCATCGGCGGCGACTGCAAGATCGGGACATCCACAGAAGTAGCCGGGCCGATGGCGATCCGTGTGTGGCTGGTAGTAGAGACTGCCTTCCCACCTCCAGCTTTCACCGCCGTCGGAGCTGACTCCAATGCTCGTGCCGTACCGTTCTGGGTCTTCATCCCGGTAGAGACACACAACATCGCCCGAATTGAGGATGTGAAGCCGGAAGTTCGCACCGACAAATCCAGTCGGCTTGAGCGAAGTCCAGGTCTGCCCCTCATCCGCCGAGTGGCTGAAAAAGGTGCCGATCTCCTGGTGCTCGCGCAGGACGGTAAGGAAGCGGCCGTCTGGCAGACGAACGATGTCACCGTCGCTATATTGAAGGTAGGAATCTTCAGCATAGATTAGCGGCGGCGAGAAGTTGTATCCCTCGGCGTCGCTGAAGGAGACCCCGACCCGCCATTGGGTGTCGCGATCCTGGGTTCCCTGCACGGCCCATAACAACCTTCCGTCCTTGAGGCGGTGAGGATTGCTCGTCCCGTAAAACTCCGTCCAGCTTGGAAAAATCTTCAGATCATCGCTCGGCTCAGTCCAGTGAGTCCCGTCATCAGTGCTGTCGATATAGCGTGTGTGCCATCCTGAGTCGAACGGTTGCTTTCCACCCAGGTCCGGCGCAAACCGGTACTGGCCTATAAACAGCCTGATCCGCTCCGGGGTGATCTGACAGACACCGCCATTTGGGAAACAATCCCAGCCTGGGACGGCGTAGAGTGGTCTCGGCTCCGACCAGCTCACCCCGTTATCGAGAGAGTGACAAATCATCGTCGCAGCGTCGTTTGAGCGAGGCATCGTGCCATACATGAAGGTCAGAATGATCTTGCCGGAAGGCAGTGTATGGAGTCCGCCAAAGTGCCGGCGATCTCGCGTGCCAGATGCAAACACTGGCTGAGCATCGATCAATTCGAATGGTGCCGACTCCAGCAAATGTGGCTGTGGCTCCTGCATGGTTCTGAACACTCCTCCAGCGATCAATGACATGACTATCGGTCGCTTCGGCTACTTGACTCGGATCTGCAATTTCCGCCAGTTCAGTTGAACTGGAAGGTTCTTACACCGGCACTATTGCACGGTTTCGCGCAATGATGATACCGTGACCACTCACGATTTCGGTGGTGGCGGGAGCGCATCGTTCTGCCGCTCCAAAACCGGTTGCAACAGGAATGACCGATGATCATTACGACGGTCGAGACGATCACTGTCGTGGTACCTGTACACGAAGGTGCCTGGCATAGCCCGGAGTTCAATCCTGAGGGATATTCCTTTGGTGGCACATGGATCCGGCTGCACTGGCCGGAGTTTCCGATAGTGCTGCTCAAATTGCATACCGACGAAGGTCTGGTTGGTCTCGGCGAAGTGCCCAAGGGTATCCCGGAGTCGACCGTCCGGCAGGCTGCCCAGTTCTTCGAAGGACGCGATCTGTGGGATTTCAATCTGCAGGAGCTGCCCCTCGAAACGATGTGGTTCAACGACACCTCGGTCTATTGCGGCTATGAGATGGCGCTGTTCGACCTGATGGGAAAAGCCCTCGGAGTGCCGGCCTACCGGCTTCTGGGCGGCAAGTATCGCGATCTGGTGCCGGTTTCGCGGTGCTCCGGCAGGATGAATCCCGAGTTTGCGGCAAATTTCGCCCGTGAGGTTGTCGATCAGGGGTATTCTGTTCTCAAGATGAAAGCGACTGCAGATGATCCACTGGCCGAGCGACTTGGCGCGATCCAGGACGCTGTGGGCGACAAACTCTCTGTGGTCGTCGACCCCAATGAACGGTTTTACCGGCCATCACTGCTGAATGAGCGAGTCGAACAACTCCGTGCTGCAGGAATCACCAATGTGCAGTGTTTCGAGAGTCCATTCGACCAGAATAATCTGGACTGGTACGTCATGAGCCGCCAGAAAATGTCCACGCCATTAGCCCTTCACCTGGAGAACCCCAGAGAGGTGCGAGAAGCAATCAAACACGAAGCGTGCGACTGGATCAACACCGGTGGTCCGCTCGTCAACTGCTACAAGACGAGCGCCATGTGCGAGGCGGCGGGTATTCCAACCTGGCATGGATCGGGTGTCGATCTTGGCATTGCCGAAGCCGCCCACACCCACGCCTGCGCTGCCTGTAAAACAATGACATTGACCAGCGACATCTGTGGCGAAACGCTGCGGATCGACGATCTGATCGAAGAACCGCTTGCCATCAGCGACGGTCACGTCCGGGTTCCTGAAGGGCCGGGGCTCGGGGTGACACTGGACGAGGATGCGGTAGCGAGGTATCGCGTGCTGCATTCTGCTGCCTGATGACAGAAAGGAGACGCTTCGGGAGAACAACTCGGGCCCTCGGGACGTAGACGTCATATGGAATACGCAGGAGGTAACAACACCGCGATGGGCGAATACTGGAATCTCGAACGAATGACCGAGGAATGGACAGCGCGCGGACTCAACCGGCGCGATCTGATGAAGCTTGTTGGAGCGGGGGCCGGCGGCGCTGCAGTCGCTACGCTCATGGGCTCAAGTGCACCCCGCGCCGCCGTCGCTCAGGAGGGGGCCGCTGGGCAGGCGAGCATTCTGTGGCGCGCACCAGTCATCATGAATCCCCTCTTCTCCAGCTCGGGCAATGAGCAGCAGGTCTCCCGAGCACTGTTCGGCGCGCTGGTGAAGATGAGCGACGGGCTCATCCCAATCCCCGATCTGGCCGAGTCGGTCGACCAGAACGAGGACGGCACCCAGTACACCTTTGTGCTGCGCGAGGGTCTCACCTTCACGGACGGCACACCGATGACCTCGGCAGATGTCATCTTCACCCTTGAGCGGGCCATCAATCCGGCCACCGGATCGATCTGGATGGGCCGGCTGGGCGGCATTGAGGGAGCGGCCGGCTACGATGGGTCAGGCGAAGTCGAGGGATTGGTCGCTGTCGACGAGCGCACTGTCCAGATCAACATGGCGGCGCCCGATTCGACCTTCCTTGTCAACTTCTGCAGCTTCTCGGGGCTGGGCATGCTGCCTCAACACATCCTCGGCGATATCCCGCCTGATCAGCTGCGTGAGAACGAGTTTTCGCTCAATCCGACCGTTACGGCCGGGCCCTATGCCTTTATAGAGTACGCAACCGATCAGTACCTCGAGATGGCCCGCAGCGAAACGTATCCGGGCGAGGTCGGCCTCGATCGTATCTTCATGCGAATCCTCACGCCCGAGGTCGGCTTTGGGCAACTGGAGACGGGCGAGCTCGATTTGATGACCCTGCCAGTGGCTGAATTGGAGCGTGCCTCCGGGCTGGACGGCGTGAC
>JBGTJM010000164.1:0-4609 GCA_041745115.1 Thermomicrobiales bacterium | reverse complement strand
ACACTCGCCTGCTCGAGCGGCTGAGACGAGAATCGCTCGGTATCGAGCGGATACATGTAGCGGACGAGCCCGTTCTCGACCGTAAGCACCTGCTGGTATTCGATCTGAATCTGACGCTCCCCGCCAGGCGGAATCGGGAAGATCCGAGCCTGAATGACGTTTCTGCCGATGTATTCGAGAAGAGCCGGATCGCGCATCTCTCGCACAATCTGCTCGTAGATCCTCCGCGCTTCCTCGGCCTCGAGGAGCGTGGCCTCGATCGGCTCGCCATCGACGATCATCGTGAATCGGTCGATCGTGGCGCCCTCGGGAATTGGAAAGAGATAAGTTCCCTCGGCCGCCCATTCGTTCTGGTTGAGGAACACCTGGTCGATCGTCGTTGTGGCGATCTGGTTGGCAATATCGACATCTACCCGGTGATATTTGACGGCCAGCTGATCGCCAACCAGGGTCGGAAAGGGGCATGACGGGTCACAAAATGGTGGGTCGACCACGATCAAGCCGTCGGCCCTGACGGTAGATGACCCGAAAAGGGTGGTAAGCAAGACGGCCATCGCCGCAACTAATGGTATTAGGCCATGAGAGCGCATTGGATTCCTCCTGATTGAACGGGTGGTACGCGTCGTGCTAACGAGCTGGCCAGAGCGTTCGCTGCTAGAGAAACGCTGCAACAGGTCGTTGAGTTCCCGCAGAGCTGGAATCAGGAGGTTTTGTCGGTGACCACTACGGTCTTTGCCAGCCGGTCGCCGATGCGCTGCAGGCTGTCGGAACGGGCCATCACGATGATGCCGACGATGTAGAGCGCCGGCAGCGAGTCGACTATGCGCATCAGGTTGCGACTGGTCGATTGTCGCCAGCCGATTGGCGTTCCATCGAGCCCTACAACTCGGATGCCCGTGAGCCGTTTGCCGATCGTTTGCCCGGTCAGAGCTTCGGCGACGATGAAGTACGTGAAGGTGATCACAATATAGACCAGAAGCTGGCGCTCCTGAGATGACCCTTCGAGGTCGGCATTGGTGATCGATGAAAGAACAAACGAAATAAGGACGAGTACCACAATGTCGATCACGTACGCGGCGATGCGTCGCATAATCGAGGCAAGCGGCAGAGTGCTTGCCAGACTTGTTGGTTTTTCGGGTCTTGCATCGGGTGCGACAGCCGTTGTGGGAGTGACTGGGGGCACGATTGGCCCGGCATAGGCCACGCTTCCTGGCTGCGGTGCGTCACACCGGCGGCAGATTGTCGCATCGAGAGGTATTTCACTGCGGCATTTGACGCAAAGCTTGAGGCCCCGGCTTTCCCGGCCCTCGACCTCTTGTCGCAGCTCGTCTCCCACCGCCCGTTTTGCTCCGCAGTTCCCGCAGAACGTTGCCCCGGGCAGGAGAGCGGCCCCACATTGTGTGCAGAACATCGTGGCTCCCGCTACTGTCTCGGTCTCTCGTCACAGATCATCATACCGCGACAGCGAGCGTCGCAGGGCCACTGAGCACAGAGGTCCAGTTCAACGGATTCCCTAGCTTGCGAGAGTGGCGCGCTATCGAGGAGTAAGTTCCAGCGCGCAGCTGTTCATGCACCACCGCTGGCCGCCTGCATCGCGGGGTCCATCGTCGAACAAGTGACCCAGGTGGGACTGGCAGCGTGCGCAGCGCACTTCCGTCCGAACCATGCCGAACGAACGGTCTTCCTCCAGCTCCACCGAACCTGGGATAGCCTCGGTGAAACTGGGCCATCCTGAGCCTGAGTGGAACTTGGTTCCGCTATCGAAGAGGAGATTTCCACATCCGGCGCAGCGATACATACCATCGTCCTCGGTGTCGACATACTTCCCAGTAAATGCCCGTTCGGTGTCGGCTTTTCGGAGCACTCGATACTGCTCGGGAGTGAGCTTTTGGCGCCACTCGTCGTCGCTCTGCGGCACGTCCGCTGCCTGAGCGGTCTCGCCGCCTTTCGTCGCCCAGGGTACCGGGCAGGAAACGCCGGTGCCTTCCAGTCCACAGTAGCCGTTCGGGTTCTTGTGCAAATACTGCTGGTGGTAATCCTCCGCGTAGTAGAACTCGCCAGCAGGCTCGATGGTCGTCGTTATTCCGCCAAATCCGGCATGGTGCAGCTTCTGATCGTATGTCTCCAGGACCTCCTTTGCGACGCGACCCTGCTCCTCGCTAGTGGTCCATATGCCGGACCGGTACTGGGTGCCAACATCGCCGCCTTGTCGCATGCCCTGGGTCGGGTCGTGCTCCTCGAAGAAGTGAATCGCCAGCTTTTCGAGACTCACCTGTCCAGGGTCGAAGGCCACCATTACCCCTTCGGCGTGGCCCGTGCGACCACTGCAAACTTCTTCATACGTTGGGAAAGGCGTGAACCCACCCAGGTAGCCGACTGCTGTCGTGTACACGCCGTCATGCTGCCAGAAGAGTCGCTCGGCTCCCCAGAAACAGCCCATCCCAAAGTAGACGATCTCCAGTCCGCTGGGAAATGGCGGCAGAATCGGTGCATCCAATACGGCATGGCGCTCGGGAATCGAGAATGGCGACGATTGCCGGCCCGGCAAGGCCTCGGCCGGATCGATCATTGCCATCTTCTTCTTGCCAAAGAGTGAATTCAGAATATCCATGAGGGTCCTTTCAGAATCCGGGGTTATGTCTCGTATGGTATCAGGGTTGGAAGCCTGGTCGCGTTGTGCAAATTACTCAGACGAGCCCTAAACGTGAATCAGCGATTTAGCGGTTGGCTGTTTACGACTTCTGAGTTGCCAGGGTCATACCCTGTTCAGAACCCGTCAAAACGTGTACGCATCCGGGTTGCCGCCGGTTCGGCCCTGAGATGATCGCTGCCCGACCGCTATAGTAACGCCGACGGATCGGGTTCAGCGAAGGATTGTCCATGAGCGTCTGCTCTTGTGACACTGTTGTCGCCGACAGTGCACGAACGTGCCCACGCTGCGGAAAAGTAGTCAATCCTGGCGGAAGAGACCCCGGTGTGCTCGATCATCAGCGGTCCGCCGCCACCATTGCCAACCTGCGAAGCGAGGCAATCGAGCTTCGAGAGCGAACGCAGAACGCCGAGCACGAGCGAGACGCGGCAGCCAGTGAGTCGGAACGTCTCCGCGTCGAGCTCGCGCAGATCGCCGCCGAGCATGCTGATCTCCTGCAGGAGACCAGGGCGTTGCACGATCTTCTGCGCACGCTCGACGAACGGAGCCATCTGCTTCGGGCTCGTCTCGATGCACTCGGTGTCTCGACCTACCGGCCATTCGAGGCCTCACAGGCGTCGTTATTCGACTCGACTGCGACGCGCGACGAGCTACGCGATCAAGGCAACACAGAGGAGCCTGCATGATGTTCGACGAAGCAGACGCCAGACAGCGTGATGCCGACGATCCATTGGGTTCGTTTCGGGAACGCTTCCACCTGTTGCCAGACGGACAGATCTATCTCGACGGTAACTCTCTCGGATTGCTCTCGCGCGACGCTGAGCAGGCGGTGGTGGACGCCCTGGAGCAATGGAAAACGCTCGGTATCGACGGCTGGATGCGGGCCGAACCGGACTGGTTCACGCTGGGGGAGCGGCTGGGCGGCATGATGGCGCCTTTGGTCGGCGCCGAACCGAATTCAGTCGTCGTTACCGGCACCACGACTGTGAATCTGCACTCGCTGGTGAGCACGTTCTATCGGCCTGAGGGAACTCGGCGGAAGATTCTCGCCACCGCGCTCGACTTTCCATCTGATGTGTATGCCTTGCAAAGCCAGATCGCGCTGCGTGGCGGCGAGCCGGAGCGGGATCTGGTGCTTGTACCATCCCGGGATGGGCGGCTCATCGACGAACAGGATCTGATCGCCGCCATGGACCCCGAGGTTGCACTGGCAGTGTTGCCGTCGGTGCTCTATCGGTCGGGGCAGCTGCTCGACATCGAGCGGCTGGCAAGCGCTGGAAGGGAACGAGGAATCGTCGTGGGATTCGACTGCGCGCACTCGGTCGGCGCCGTTCCCCACCACTTCGACCGATGGGGAGTTGACTTCGCATTCTGGTGCTCCTACAAGTATCTCAATGCCGGCCCCGGATCGGTCGGTGCGATTTATGTGAACAGCTCTCTGCACGGATCGATGCCTGGACTGGCCGGCTGGTGGGGATATCTGAAAGAACGGCAGTTCGACATGGCCCATCACTGGGAGGGTGCGCCAGGTGCAGGGGCCTGGCAGATCAGCACCGTGCCGCTGTTGTCCGCGTCGACCCTCCTTGGTTCGTTGCCCCTTTTCGCGGAAGCAGGCATCGAGCAGATACGCCGGAAGTCGCTCGCTCAGACGGCGTACCTTGTGGATCTGCTTCGATCGGAAGGACTTACGGGATCACCGTATGATTTCTTGATCGGTACGCCGCTCGACGATCGTCGACGTGGCGGACATATCGCGCTGGAGCACGACTCGGCGGCCCAGATCGCCAGGGCCCTCAAACACCGCGGCGTGATTCCGGACTTTCGTCCACCCAATGTGGTTCGGCTCGCGCCGATTGCGCTGTACTCCACGTACCTGGAGATTTGGAACACCGTTCAGCACCTGAAGGCGATCATCGACCAGGGAGAGCATCTGGCGATGCCGGCGGGCAGATCGCTGGT
>JBGTJM010000163.1:0-8555 GCA_041745115.1 Thermomicrobiales bacterium | reverse complement strand
GGCACGGATTGGCCACCAGCGGTCGGCCACAGGTTGTTCCCTCCTCCCCACGAAACATCCCTTCGCCCGAGCAGCTACATCTTCTCTGACAACCTCTGCAGCTCCGCGTGATCCACGAACGGCTATGATGCTGCGGTCATGGTGTCAGAGCAACTGGAAGGACAGGTTGAAGTGAATCATCTCGAGAGCACCTGGACCGTAGACAGGACTCAGGCTACGTCTGCTGGCGGAATGGTCGCCGCCAAAACACCACAGGCTGCTCGAGCTGGTGCCGAAGTTCTGCGCAACGGTGGAAACGCAGTTGATGCGGCTGTAGTCACAGCTCTGGTCGCTGGGGTGGCCGAACCGTGGATGAACGGGCTCGGTGGCGGCGGATACCTGATACGGCACGACAGCGCAACCGCGCAGACCGATGTGGTGGCCTACCCAATGGTTGCGCCGGCGTCGGCGCACGAGTCAATGTTCGAGCTTGCCGGAACTGGAACAGACGCAGCGTTGTTTGGCTGGCCCAGCGTCGTTGGAGCCGCCAACATTGTCGGCCATCGAGCCGTGTGCGTGCCCGGCACCGTCTCCGGTTTGTCGACTGCTCTTGCCCGTTTTGGTTCTTTGAGCTGGGCAGCCGCTCTCGAACCAGCGATCGACCTTGCCGTTCGAGGCCTCCCAGTGACCTGGCACACGACGATGGAAATTGCCCGCGATCTGGCGAATCTCCGAAAGTTCCCGGCCACTGAGGCGATC
Source organism: Thermomicrobiales bacterium (assembly GCA_041745115.1). GTDB lineage: Bacteria > Chloroflexota > Chloroflexia > Thermomicrobiales > UBA6265 > JAHBVL01. The sequence continues at coordinate 7,817 of JBGTJM010000163.1, read as the reverse complement.
CTCTGTCCGCAGGGGATTGTTCCCTGGAGCGCGGGAGAATCGAACCCGGTTTTTCTGCGCAATCCCGATCTGGCGAACACACTGCGGACGTTGGCAACGGACGGCCCGCGTGAGTTTTACGAAGGCGAGATCGCCAACCACATCGTCGCTCATCTCAATGACGGTGGTGCAATGTTTTCGAACAACGATCTGTCGAGCTATGAGGCCCGAATCGAATCCCCGCTTACCGTCACATATCGCGGCACCGATGTGCACACCCTCGACTACGGCTCAGGAGGTGTGACCCTGGCTGAATCGTTGCGCCTCTGCGAAGCAGTGCTCCCGGGCGACTACCGTTCCCCCGATCCAGCTGCTCTGCATCTGATGGCCCAGGCATTCGCGACATCATTTGCAGATCGGTTCGCCTATCTCGCCGATCCAGAGTTCGTGGATGTCCCCATCGACACGCTCCTGAGTGATGACTACATCGCCTCTCGCGCCTCCAGCATGCAACGGGAAACAGTGTCTCCCGTGACAGCTGGTTCAAGAGATCAGCTCGGCGTCAAACACGATCTTGGGCCATCGATCCCTGACTACACCAGCGGCGGCAGCACGACGCACCTCAGTGTTATCGATAAAGATGGCGTCGCCGTGACATTGACCCAGACACTACTGAGCCTCTGGGGCAGCCGCGTCACGATTCCCGGCACCGGCATCATCATGAATAACGGCATGATGTGGTTCGACCCGGAGCCACGCCGCCCGAATTCAGTCGCAGGAGGCAAGCGGCCGCTCAGCAACATGGCGCCGGCCCTGCTCGTCCGGGATGGCCAATCGGTCGCGGCCCTCGGAGCGAGCGGCGGTCGACGCATCATGAACTGTGTCGCTCAGATCGCATTGAACCTGATCGATCACAAGATGGACATGCAGGAGGCTGTCTCTGCTCCGCGAATCGATCGATCTACCACGAAACTCATAGCCAGTTCCCGAATGGACCCCGAAACATTCGACGGGTTGCGAGCAATGGGTCATGATCTCTCTCTGAGCGACGAATCACTCTTTTTCGGAGACTTGTCGTCCCCAGCCTGCGTAGCCCTTGCCGATGGCACGTTCCATGGCGGCGTCGATCCCTTTTACTATCCCTCAACCGCGGCAGGAGCCTGAACGACCCGACATCTGATTGCCAAACACGGCTCCGCCATACAAGATTTGTAATTTCCACTGCTGGTATCGTTCAGCACGAAACGGTGTCCGCCAGGTGTGGCCACGACTCATCCAGAAAGTACGCGCGACGCATGTCTGACAACGAGCCATTGCAGCCCCGCAGATCTTTGCCCTTGGTAATTGCTGGTGTCGCTCTGGCTCTGGTCGTTGCCACGCTGTCGATCTGGCTGCTCATCCGGAACGACGATGACAGCGATCCGCCGGTCACGGCTGGCGGGATTGACCATATCGACTTAGCCGCGCCATTCCCAACAGGCAACGGTGGGCTGGCCTACCTTCATCTCCGTCTCGAACCGCTTAGCTCCGGTGAAAACACAGTCGCGATCAGCTTCACCTCGTCGACTGACGGTATCATCCCAATCTCGCTTCCTGTTGATTCCATCGATGTCGCCTATCGATCGCTGTCCATCGCAGGCGAGACGACCGCAATCGACCTGGAGCCACTGGAGGACGGCTCTTTTGCGCCCGCGAATCCAATTCAGTTGGACCAGGGCTGGACACAGTTCGAAGTCACCATTGGCCTCATCGACGTCGCACCCAGAACAACGAGTTTCTACACAATCGTCCCGGACCCCAATATCCATGGATTCGACTCTATACCGAATGTTGACTCAGACTCGGTGGCCGAATCCTGGTTCGATGCAGGGATAGCTCAGTGGGAGCAGATGCAGAGCCTGAAATACATCGAGCGCCTCTCCAATGGGGCCGGTGCCGTCACGCTAACGCAGCGGGAGGTGACGGAGGCAATTGGTGACTCGCCATCGGCCTCCAGAGTCCTCTCAAGGGAGTTCGAGTTCATTACAATCGGCGATCAGACCTGGCAGCGCGTTTCCGGCGGCGACTGGATTGAACGCACTTTTATCGAGCTTTTTCCACCGTCGCAGTGGCCTGAGCTGTACGCTGGGGCGAGCGATTTTGCGCTCGGAGATCTGGTCGAATACAACGGCAGGGAAACGCAAATCGTGACCTTCTATGTGGCGGAGTCCGAAACGCTCGTCGCTGCCTGGTACGCCTGGTGGGTCGACACCGGAACAGGCTACGTCGTGAAAGAAGCCATGATCTCGCAGATGCACTACATGATCTATGAGTTCGGTGAGTTCGACACACCGATCATTCTCGAAGCGCCGATCCCAGCTTCGACTCCCCAGGCATCGCCGTCGCCAGCTTGACCAGCTGGGCTTCTCCGGTCAGCACTCGCATACGGAGCCTCAGCGATAAGTGGAGTCAAACATGGCTCTTATGTTGCGATATCTGAAGTCGTGATTCGCTCGAAGTCGTCCCGCTTCAGCAGTCCCGGCTGAGCTCCGATCGACCCGATGACGCTCTCAGCGTTCGCTGCCGCGAACGCCAAAGCCGTTTCCATTGATCGGCCACGCATAATCGCCGCGACGAAACCTGACCCGAACGAGTCACCGGCGCCAGTAGTGTCAACCACATCGACCTTCCTGCCGGGAATACTGGCCACCCGCGATCCGTCAAATGCCGATGCCCCATCTGCCCCATTCGTGACCACAACGTACCCGGAACCAACGGCTGCAATAAGCTCGTGCATCACATCTTCCACGGAGTGATGAGGCAGATTCGTGAGCTCGGCCGCTTCCTCCCGATTGAGCAACAGGGCATCCGTCTGCTGCAGGAGTGGGTATAGCGTCTCCATTCCGAACGCCAGTTCCAGAGCACCAGGATTCCAGGCAATTTTCAGAGGGTTCACGCGACAAACATCGAAGACCCGCTGCAGCGTGGCCAAACTTCCGCCGATTGATGACACGTAGAGCCACCGCGACCGCGCCAGCCATGCCGTGTCGATATCTTCAGGGTGAAAATTCGCGCCAGTGCCCCGGTAGACCATGATGGTCCGGTCGCCATTTGGTGCGAGCAGGATCACCGATCTGCTCGTTGGCAGACTTGTGTCGTGCAATACTCGCTCAATTGAAACATTCCGTTTTCCAAGCTCCCGCAATGCATCTCCACCTGCCGGATCTGTCCCCACTCGCGCCACAACTGCTGCGTTGAATCCCAGCCTGGCGAAACAGACGCTGGTGTTCGACCCGCCTCCGCCGAGTTCATGCGCCAGGGTCTGGACATCCAGCTTCGCTCCCAGTGGCATTCGAATCGATCGCCCACTTTCAGCGGAGGGATCATCGACAATGCTGACCTGACTCGAGCGGACGAAAATATCCGCAGAGACCGAGCCTATCGATATGACATCAAAAACATGGGGCATGTACGGCTCCAACCAGATGATTTCCGGGATGCTGATGACACGCGAGCCAGCAACCAGACACCCACCCAGGAACAATCATAACGCCGGCATTGGTTTCCTGGACCTTCGTGAGCTGGTGCAGCTCGCGAGCGTGAAGACAATCGGCCGGTCGCCTATCGAACAAACGCGTGTCGGCTTTGGCGGGCTCCCGGCACCAACCGGCGGCCACCATTCGATTGAGCTTCTGTCAAAACCCGGACACGACCAGCAAGATCACACTGGTCGCTACGACGAGTCGATAAACGATAAAGATCATCGTACTGGAGTGCTGCAAGAACCTGAGCAATCCCCAGATCGCCGCCAGACCAGATAGAGCTGCAGCAATCAGTCCCGCTGCCAGCACGATGATGTCCCTGCTATCCGGCGAGGACCGAACGATATCCACCACACCTGCCAATCCGGCAAGCGTTATGAGCGGGATACCAAGAAGAAATGAAAATCGCGCGGCGTCGGCTCGCTGCAATCCCCGAAACAGCCCAGCGCTCAGCGTCACTCCTGAACGGGACACGCCCGGCATGAGCGCCAGCGCCTGAGCTGCACCAATGATCAACGTATCGTGCAGCGACAAGGTCCTTAATCCGCGCGAGCGGGAACCCCGCTTTTCAGCGAGCAACAGCACCAGCGCAAAAAGTGCCAACAAGATCGCGATGATCACGACCGCCCGCTGGATATTGGCTGGGTCATGAAACATGTCATCGATCGATCCCGCAGCCAGGAGCCCCACGATGCCACCTGGAATCGACGCGAAGACAATCAGAAGTCCGAGCTTGGCGAAGGTTTTGCGTTCGTCTGACGGGTCAGGATCGACCGTCTCTGCCTTGTATGAAAGCGTCTGCAGCGGGCTCCTCAGGGCCACCGGTATGGCCAATAGCATCTGCAGAATATCGCGTCGAAAATACACAAAGACCGCAGTCAGAGTACCGAGGTGCAAGGCAGCATCGAACTCCAGTCCACTTTGATCCCAACCAAACAGCCACGGCACCAGAATCAGGTGGCCGGATGACGAAATAGGCAAAAACTCCGTGAGCCCTTGCGTAATCCCCAGCACGATTGCCCGGATGATGTCCATGTTCAGGAGCCCCCTGGCCTCCGATGGTCAGCCTGAACTCGAGCAAACGTCCCGGTAGACCGCCCGTTCGTTCCCAACTCCTCCACCTCCCTGAGCGACAGGTGAAATCGGCTCCACTCGATCGCACCCCATATTGTCACCGGAAAATACAGCAGCGCATGCAACAGAATCGCATAGGAAAGCGCCAGTTCCCGAGTCAATCCGAGTGCGCCACTAAGCACGAGAATCACGGCAGCCTCGAACGGCCCGACGTAGCCCGGCGAAGACGGCACCAATGTTGCCAGATTCGCGATACCGGTTGTGAGGAAAGCTTCCGGAATCCCCATAACGTCCGAAATGCTGCCACCAAACGCTCTGGCAACAGTGAAATACACGGAAACCTCAAACGACCATGCTACGAGCGATACCGCCCCAACCAGACCAAGTTTGGCAGGATTCCTGAAGATCCCCAGCCCTTCGATAAACGAGTCGGCAATTCTGGTCGCGCGAATTGCGAAGCTGTCCGGCAGCACCGCGATAAGAAATCTGATCACGCGATCACGCCAGACTCCCCCTCGTGCCATGATCAGAAGACCCACAATCGCAATCGCAAAAAGTGCAGTCGCCAGGATCGCCACATTGCGAAGCTGGCTCGTGAGTGGCACAAAGATCATCGACACCAGGATGAACGTCAGCATTGTCAGGCCGTCAAAGACCCGCTCAACCGCAATGGTGGCCAGCGACGACGACTTCGAGATCGGTGCCCGCTGTGACAGCGTGTACGCTCGAACAAGTTCTCCCGTTCGCAAAGGCAGCACGTTGTTCGCCATCAGTCCAACAGCATTGATTGGCAGCAGAGTTCGAGCGGACAGCTTGACGATCGGTTCCAGCAGCAAACTCCATCGATATGCCCTGAACCACAACCCGACGAAGTACAACACTGTTGCTGGTGCCAGATACCACAATGAGACCTGCCGGAAGGCATCCCTGACTGCCGCGAAATCCTGTCCTCGCAGTGAGAAGTAGAGGAATACTCCACTGATGACGAAGCCCAACAGCACGCGGCGGTTGCGCATGAATCTGGTCATCGTTCCCCATTGGTGTGCCGCAGACCGTCAACCACGATTGCTACCTGCATCAATGGCGAGTGTCATTTGGCCATCTGTGTCACATGGCACGATCAGGCGACAGTCAGCGCGCTGCCTGAAAGTGGTACGCACCATGCAGTATAGCGGCCGGAATCCAGCGGTATCAGGCAACGCGATGCATACAGCCTGCAAATGCCAACTGGCAGTTCCTGAAGTCGATGCTCGGCAATAGCCCTGGACAAAGTACACAGACAAACCGCAATCGACCAAGTACAAGCCCCCAACATCCGCTGCTCGAAACCCATTTTGCCGCGCACTCCCAACAGGTCTCTGTTGCCAAACCAGTGCACCATGACCAATCTCCTACGGCCAGCAAGAATTCACGCTGACCGCCAGAAACATCATGTTCTCAACACCCGAGTCCTGAAAGCGCGCTCAGTCAGACTCTTGTCGGCTGCCGGTCATTTGGAATGGGATAGCTTCGGCTAGAATGCACGCAAACAATAGTCGGCACTGGCCAACCACTTGCGCGCCGGTGAACTGCGAGGAGAACGGCCCAAAATGGTCAGCTCAGTGTCAACCAAATCTTCTGATCCGTTCGGAGCGCGATCAAATCTTTCCACATCGACTGGCGAGACCATCACATATGTTCGCCTTGCCGCCCTTGAGGAACAGGGCATCGCCTCCCTGCAAAAACTACCACTGACTGTCCGAATTCTGCTGGAAAACGTCCTTCGGCATGCCGGGTCAGAATTCGTAAGCAACGATGTCATCGAGCGCCTCGCGAACTGGACTCCCAACGCGGCAACTGAAGACTTTGAGCTGCCATTCATGCCTGCCAGGGTCGTGTTGCAGGACTTCACTGGAGTGCCGGCAGTCGTCGATCTGGCCGCAATGCGCTCAGCCGTTGGCCGGGCTGGCGGCGATGTCAGCCGCATCAACCCGCTCGTACCAGTCGATCTCGTCATCGACCACTCGGTCCAGGTCGACCACTTCGGCACCATGCTCGCCTTCAATCACAACGTCGCTATGGAGTACCAACGCAACAGCGAGCGCTACGCGCTACTTCGCTGGGCTCAGCAATCATTTCAGAACTTCCGCGTAGTACCCCCAGGAACCGGCATTGTTCATCAGGTCAATCTTGAGTTCCTCGCTCCAGTTGTCACCACCCGCCAATCTGGCGGCGATACGGTTGCAATTCCAGACACTCTCGTCGGAACCGACTCCCACACCACGATGATCAACGGCCTCGGCGTGCTCGGCTGGGGTGTCGGAGGTATCGAGGCGGAGGCAGTCATGCTCGGTCAGCCCCTCTACCAGCTCATGCCAGAGGTTGTCGGTTTTCGACTCACAGGAGCTCTCGATCCAGGTGCAACCGCGACAGATCTCGTCCTCCACGTAACCCAGATTCTACGAAAATTCGGTGTCGTCGGCAGGTTCGTTGAGTTCTTCGGTGCGGGTTTGAACAGTCTTTCTCTCGCCGATCGCGCCACGATTTCGAATATGGCGCCTGAATACGGTGCAACCGCTTCTCTTTTCCCCGTTGACGACGAAACGCTAAGGTATCTCGCCACAACCGGCCGCCCCACCGAGCTGGTCGAAACCTATTGCAAGGCTCAGGGACTTTTCCGTACCGATGATTCACCCGACCCAGACTTCAACGACATCGTCGAGCTCGATCTGTCCTCGGTCGTTCCAAGCCTCGCTGGCCCTCGACGCCCCCAGGATCGTGTCGCACTGGGTGATGTGCAGTCAGTATTCCGGTCTTCATATCCTGATCAGCTTGGCTCGGCCGAACCGAACGGCCACGCTCACCTTGGCAATGTTCCGGTCACCATTGGAAACGACGTCGAGGACCTGCATCACGGGTCTGTTGCGATCGCGGCAATCACCTCCTGCACCAACACATCCAATCCAGCCGTGATGATCGGCGCAGGACTTCTCGCCAAAAAAGCCGTAGAGCGCGGGCTCGGTGTTCCGGCCTACGTGAAAACGAGCATGGCTCCAGGATCCCAGGTAGTCTCCGCAATGCTCGACAACGCAGGTCTGACTCCCTATCTCGAAGCGCTCGGATTTCATACAGTCGGCTACGGTTGCACCACCTGCATCGGCAACTCAGGACCCCTTCCACCGCCAGTAGCCGCCGCCATCGACGAAAACAACCTCGTTGTCGCCGCAGTACTGTCTGGCAATCGCAATTTCGAAGGACGGATTC
>JBGTJM010000162.1:0-4061 GCA_041745115.1 Thermomicrobiales bacterium | reverse complement strand
ACCTTCACGACAGCAACGTGCGCTTCATCTTGAGCACTGAATCCACCGGTTTCGACGGCAGACTGAGTGAGAGCGTTGAATGTTGTGGTCTTACCCGAGCCAGGCAGACCGATGATTACCAGTTTGGTTGCCAACAGGAATTTGTCCTTGGAGTGATGGTTATCAATCTGGCCAAGAAGGCCAGCACGCGATTATGCCGCACGATGCCCGTCCTGAGCCACTTCCAAGGGTCAGGGTGCATTGACCTAACCAGCGACTCAGGTCTCTCCGACTGGTCTGGACGATGGATTCATCGCAATTGAGGCGACCGTCGCTCTGTTGAGTCGGACAATGTCGTCTACTGCGAAGCGAGCGAGGTGCTGAATCGTGCCTGCCCCGCCATAGCAGTGGTCCAGGGTAGCAGCGGATTCGTCAATAATTACTCCGATATCCGGGGGCAAGCCGAGCGGTGGCACGCCTCCCGCGGGATATCCGAGTAGCGACAACACGACGTCCGGTTTTGCCAACCTGAGCGATCTGAAGCCGGTTGACCGCGCAAGAGAAGGTACATCGATGCGTGACAGTCCAGCAGCAATGGCGACGACAGCATTTCCTTCCTTGTTGTGGAAGAGGAGCGTTTTAATGATCTCTCGAGGCTCACAGCCGATGGCATCAGCCGCCTGCTGGACACTGACGGTTTCTGCTCCGGCGTCGATGATCTGAACCGAGATTCCGCTGGATCGTACAAACCTGCTGAAGCGCTCGAGCTGCTGATCGGGAGCAGGAATAGTGGCAGGATTCTCGTGTCGAGTCATTTGGAGCCCAAGTCAATCGTCGCCAGCGCCCTGCGAACCATCGATTCATCGATGTCGGTTCGAACTTCCACCCCGCCGCAATCGTCGAGAAGAATCCATCGAAGCGTTCCTTGCGATCGTTTCTTATCGCTTCTGGTCAAGTGCAACACAGACTCCACATCGATCGTTGTCGTTGCGGGAAGTTCGAATTGGTCCAGCAAGGCAGTGATGCGTTCGCCTCGCGATACCGAGGACGGGTTGACTTCCGTCGAAAGCGCGAGCGCCGCTCGCATCCCGAGGGCAACTGCCTCACCGTGGAGATGTTCGTAGGTGCTTGCCTCGATGGCATGGCCCAGGGTGTGTCCGAAGTTGAGGAGCTTCCTCACTCCGATCTCACGCTCGTCGGCTTCTACGACGCGGCTCTTGAGCTCGACGTTGCGCTGGATGAGATAGCTCAGCACCGGATATTGCAGGGATCTGGCTCGCGGTGAGTTTCGTTCCAGAAAGTCGATCAGGTCGGCACGCTGGCCGTGGGGCGTGGAAGGCTGGATGACGGCATGCTTGATCACTTCAGCCCATCCCTGATTGAGCTCTCGCGGTGGGAGGGTGCCAAGCGTTTCTGGATCGATGATGACGACTGGCGGCTGATAGAAACTGCCGATGAGATTCTTGCCAGCGGCGTGATTGATGCCAGTCTTTCCGCCGACGCTGCTGTCGACCATCGCGAGAAGGGTCGTTGGAATCTGTACGAGTCCAACGCCGCGGAGCACGGTTGCCGCAACGAAGCCGGCAAGATCACCGATGACTCCGCCGCCGAGGGCCACAATCACATCGCTACGCTCGACTCCGCTCTCCAGAAGTTGATCGAAGAGTCGGCCAGCCTGCTCAAGACTCTTGCTTGACTCTCCAGATGGAACTTCGATCAGCGTTGGAGTGATTCCAGCGACATCGAGGGCGTCCTGAACGGCTGGCGCATGGTGTGGTGCCACGTTGACGTCGGAGATGATCCATGCTCGGCGAGCACTCGGGAAGGCTGCTGACGTGAGTGTGCCCGCTTCGGAGAGGAAGCCTGGCCTTACGTAGATTCCGGACCTCCCACCAGGTGCCGAAAGGCTGACAGACGGTTTGTCTGGATCTCGATCTGCTCGGAGCAGCGACACGATTTCGGACGCAACCTGGTCCGGACGAGTTCGGTCGACCGGGAGCGTGATCATTGCACGGTCGTAGGCATCCTGCCTTGACCGTTTCAGATCGCTGATTCGTTCGAGGGGATTGCCGCCAGCGATCATGGGCCGGACCACCGAGGAGCCTTCCTTGCGCTGCTGATCGGTGAGCCGCTGCAGCGTCGTCTCAGGTCGGACATCAAGGGTGATTGTCAGTGTTTCTGAATCGCCCAGATAGCGGGAGGACCACGCATCAGGCTGGGCAGCAGCGCCGCCACCGGTTGCAATAACGACGTGTGACTGATTCAGCGCGTTTCGGAGAAGGGTCTGTTCGACCTCGCGAAATGCCGATTCCCCGTGCTTTCCGAATACCTCCGGGATTGTCAGTTCGAAGTGCGATTCGATTTGCTCGTCGAGATCGCAGACTGCCCAGCCGAGTCGCTGGGCCAGCAGGCCGGCGACGGTGGTCTTGCCCGACCCGCTGAAGCCAATAAGTGCAATTCGCTGCCACGAGGCTGTCACTATGCCGCTCAATTCCAGATACCATCGCTGACGCACGTTGTCGTCGGGCTACACTCTAGCCGAAACAGGAAAGACCTCTCCAGCCAGTTCGGGCCAGCGCATGTATGTTTTGGCAATTGACCAGGGAACAACATCCACCAGAGCGATCATCTTCGATCAGGCAGGCAGCATTGTCGGTGTGGCCCAGGAGGAACTGTCCCAGCATTTTCCTGCGCCGGGCTGGGTGAATCACGACGCCCTGGAAATCTGGAAAGCAACCGTCGATGTGTGTGAGCGGGTTGTTGGCAACGCAGGGCTCAGCGCACGGGACATCAGTGCAGTAAGTATTGCGAATCAGCGCGAAACGACGGTGGTTTGGGACACGGAAACCGGCCAGCCTCTTGCTCCAGCTATCGTATGGCAGAGCCGTCAGTCAGCGCCGATCGTAGAGGAATTACTGAACCGGGGAATGGCCAGCACCTATCAGGCCAAGACCGGTCTTCACCCGGACGCTTATTTTTCGGCGACGAAGCTGGCAATGTTGTTGCGGGATGATCCTGATCTGAAAAATAAGGCTGGGCGCGGCTCAGCGATCTTTGGAACGGTCGACTCCTGGCTGATCTGGAACCTTACCGGGGGTGCGGTTCATGCGACGGACACAACGAATGCGTCCCGCACGATGCTTTTTGATATCCACGAGCTGACCTGGAGCGAGGTGTTGCTCAGCGATCTTGGGATTCCGTCCGCGATGCTTCCCGAAGTCCGTCCTTCCTCGGGAACCTTTGGAACGGTGTCAACTATTGATGCACTGAACGGCACGCCGATTCTGGGTGTCGCTGGTGATCAGCATGCGGCCCTGTTCGGACAATCGTGTTTTTCACCAGGCGACGTCAAATGCACCTATGGCACTGGCGCATTCATGGTGATGAACACGGGCGTGAAGGCTGTTCCGTCGTCGAGCGGCCTGCTCACGACCGTCGCATGGCAGCTGGGCGACGTGGTGACCTACGCGCTCGAGGGAGCGGTATTCATCAGCGGGGCGGCGGTGCAATGGCTGCGCGATGGCCTGGGCATTCTCGAGCAGAGTGCTGACATCGAGGCGCTTGCGGCGAGTGTGTCGGACAGTGACGGCGTTGTCTTTGTCCCGGCATTCGTTGGACTTGGCGCTCCGCATTGGGATTCGAGCGCACGAGGATCGATCTTCGGGTTGACAAGGGGATCAACGGCGGCGCATATCGCGCGAGCAACGCTGGAAGCCATCGCATTGCAGGTTGCCGATGTCGTGAAAGCGATGAATGAGGACAGTGGCATCGACATTGTGGCGCTGAAAATCGATGGCGGTGCGGCTGGAAACGATCTTCTTGCCCAGATTCAGTCAGACGTACTGGGCATAGACGTTATTCGTCCGACCGAGCTCGAGACTACTGGGCTTGGATCGGCGTTTCTGGCGGGACTGGCAAGCGGGCTCTGGTCCTCAATGGATGAGATTGCCGCTATCTGGGCCGAAGATCGCCGGTTCATGTCAACCATGAACGAACCTGAACGAAATGCTCTGAACCAGCGATGGCGGAGAGGGATCGAAAGCTCACGTGGCTGGGCCTAGGCGGCTGTGCCGTTCGAGCTG
>JBGTJM010000161.1:0-4457 GCA_041745115.1 Thermomicrobiales bacterium | reverse complement strand
GTTTAGCCTGATGCGCCTCATCGAGCTAATCGCATCAGAAAGACCGCTCGGCGAAGAAGCAAGCCACCAGATGATGAGCATCCTGCGCAGGCAGCATGGATTCAACCAGGTACCACGGTTCCTGGGATACAACCCATTTGCTGCGGAACTTGGAGAAGCTCAGTCTTTCTGGATCGGCAACAAGACTGGCAGTATGCCAGGCGTTCGTGCAGACACAGGCGCTATCGAGGTGCCGGGCGACCAGATGCTCGTGTACGGTGTGATGACCCAGGGGAGTAACGATACCGGTTTTACGGGTGAGAACGAAGGGGAAATCACCAACGGGCTGGTTGGACGGATTCTGGTCGAGCACTGGTGGCCAGAGGGATTCGCTTCGGGACAAATCGGCATCGATTCGCCCCACTTACGCCGTCTGAGCAAGTAGCGGTACCGAACGGATCAGGCTGAGCGGGCGGCTTTCCAGGCTTCGAGCTGGCCGGCGTGTTCCTGATGATGGTGCACCAGACCTTCGAAGACTTCAACGACTGTCCCGTTGCCGCCCCAGGGGAGAATCAGGGGGGTGGCCATCTGATCATCATCGAGATCCGCGAGCATGCCGGCAGCTTCCTCGACGTGTCGGTGCAGACGCGCAGAGGTATCGAACCAGGAATCGTTGTGATGCTCTTCGACATGCTGGTGGTTGAAGAGATCGAACTCGGTGACCGGGTGGCCTTCGACAGTGCCTCCTGCGAGCGCCGTGCGAACCGCCAGCAGCATTTCCTCGATCCAGTCGGCGAGATGGCAAACGACCAGCTTGGGTGGCCAGTCACCTATGGCCGGTTCGGACTCGAGAGTCGCAACTGCGATTCCGCGCGCTACGGCATCGATCCGGTTCTGGGCTTCAATAAGTTGGTCAGCCAACTCGCCGTGTGTAAAGTTCATTTGGTCGTCTCCTGAGCGGACATCTTCATTGAAAACAGTGTAGTGCGGCGCGTTGTTGAGTATCCAACCGCAACGGGGCCATCGGCGGGCCGAACGACGCCATTCTCGCCTTTAAGGTAAGTGCGGCAGGTAGTGCCTTCAGCATTCAGGCAAAGCGGTGGCGGCAATCTGCTGCGGCAGGAGTTCCTTCGCTGACGCTCAGGATGACGTTGAGCCAAACCGAGCAAATCTTCAGCAAACCGCTCTAGGCTGACGGGGGTATGGCTGGGTTTCGGAGGAGACGGAGTCCGTTGAGCACGACAATGATGGTGCTGCCTTCATGTCCGACAACTCCCAGGGGAAGAGGGATACCCACGGTGAGCGCAAGTGTGACCAAGACAATGATCACGAGCAGAGAAAAAGTAAGATTCTGAATAATGGTGCGACGCGTGCGCTGGCTCAGGGACACTGCATATGGTAATTTCGTAAGATCGTCCGCGATCAAGACGACATCTGCTGTTTCGAGGGCGACATCCGAGCCAGCCCCGCCCATGGCGACCCCAACGTTCGCCGTCGCCAAGGCCGGCGCATCGTTGACCCCATCGCCGATCATGGCGATCGAGCCATTCTTCTTCAACTCGCGGATGACATCCAGCTTTTCTTCCGGCATCAGACCGGCGCGGACATCGTCGATACCCACCTGAGCCGCTATAGCGCGTGCGACCGCGAGGTGGTCACCGGTGAGCATCACGGTCTGATCGACGCCAAGCGCCTTAAGTTCGCTCACAACTCCTGGAGCGCTCGGCCTCAGCGTATCGGCCACCGCGATGACCCCATGCACCCTCTGGTCGTCACCAACGAGGATCACCGTTTTTCCCTGATCCCGCAGGCTCAGGGCCACCGCATCGGCCTCGCTCACGTCGATGCCCAGATCGGCAAAGAGTTTGGTACTGCCGACAGCGACTCTTGAACCCTCAACGGTCGCCATCAATCCCTTGCCGGGTACTGCCTCGAAGCTGCTGGCCTCCGGGAGAGTCATTCCTCGTAGTCGGGATTCTTCGATGATCGCCGTTGCCAGTGGATGCTCAGACAGATACTCAGCTGCGGCGGTTTTGCGAAGCAGCTCGTCCTCTGACCATTCCCCTCCACAGGGAACGAGATCGGTAACACGGGGCTTGCCAACAGTCAGGGTGCCGGTCTTGTCGAATGCCACCGTGTGCACCAGACCGAGGTCTTCAAGATACCCACTTCCTTTGAACAACACGCCATTGCGGGCCGCGTTTGCGAGTCCCGAGAGCGTGGAGGCTGGCGTGGAGATGACGAGAGCGCAGGGTGAGGCGACAACCAGCAAAGTGATCGCGCGATAGAACGCATCGCTCTGGGTCATGTTGCCAAGTTGCCAGAATCCGAAAAAGGCAAGGACTGATCCGACGATGACGAAGACGGTGTATCGTCCTTCGAAGCGGTCGGTGAAACGCTGCGTGCGGCTTTTTTGCGCCCGGGCGTCATCGACAATCCTGACAATGCGGGAGAGCGTGCTTTCCTGAGCGATCCTGGTGACCATCACCTGCAATGCGCCGGTCGTGTTCATCGTGCCGGCGAATACGGTATCACCCACGTTTCTCATGACGGGCAGCGATTCGCCGGTGATTGCCGCCTGATCGACGGCAGATTCACCGGCTACAACCTCGCCATCTACAGGAACGCGCTCACCCGGCCGAATCAGGACCCGATCACCGACTGCAAGATCGACAACTGGGACGACCCGTTCGCCATCGGGAAGATCGTCGCGAATCAGCGTAGCCTCGTCGGGTGAAAGCTCCATCAGAGAGCGAACGGCTCGATGGGTACGGCCAAGAGCATAGTTCTCGAGAGCGTTGGACAGTGAGAAAAGGCCCAGGAGAATGGCGCCTTCCTCCCAGTGTCCAACGATTGCGGCACCAGCCGCTGCCGTGATCATCAGCAGGTCGACATTGACTCGCCGGTGGAGGAGCTCACTTACTGCGGCAATGAGTGAAAACGTGCCACCGAAAACGTAGGAAATTGCGAATAGACCTGTGACGACCGATTCTGGTGCGCCAGTCAAATAGTCGGCGATGAGCCCGATGAAGAGGAACGTCCAGCAGCCGATTGCCGCAGCGGCAAGCCGCCAGCGGTCCCAGAACGACTCTTCGTCGGTCGACATCGTCGGTCGAGGCGGCGCAGGCTCGAACCCGTTGTCCGGACGAACCAGGCTCGAGTCTGTTCCGTCGTTTGTTTCCCTCACGGGAGGAAGCGTTGCCGTGAACTCTTTCACTGTTTGCCTGCTCATTGCCGGACTCGATAACGCAAGTTTGTTCATCTGCGGATACCTGACCTGCAACGTCGGATATCGAACGCGCGTTCTATAAAGTGAGTCTATCAGTAACTGCATCATCTCGAGTCGCCGATAGCCAAGGCTCCACGATCGAGGGTGCGGATACTCGCCGCAGAGTCCAGTTTTGGCCAACGAGCAGTCGGGCTGGAGGGCACCTGGATGATCGTTTTTCTGACGCTCGTCAATCCACTCCGGAAGGTTCTTTTAGGCTCCAATCGTCGTCGGAGTTTTCCACAGTGTTCGCTCCGTCGTGACAACTGACTTTTCGTAGCGTATGTGTCCGTACGCACCCTGCAATGCCTCTCTGGCACATAATGTTTCGGAAATGATATCCACGGCTTTTGTGGATAAGTCTGTCAAATTCGGGGATAAGTGGCGGCTTGTGTGGACAACTCGGCGCACGTACATGGTAAACAATGCCATCACGCTGTGGGCCTGAGAAGCCAGCATGTGGAGACGATGTGGAAAGATTTATGCAGAATCATCGGTTTATCCACAAAGCTAAGGCTCTGTGGATGAGTTTTCCACAAGATTTCAACCATCGATTGCGGGCTGCTACTGTACATACGCCTCTTATCCCCGGATTCCACACTACTACTACGACTACGGATAGTTCTATCTCTCTTATGTTACGAATAGTCACAGTCGTTCGTAGTGCGCTGTATCTGCGATCTTTCTCGAACCATTGCCTTCGGATCAACCCCCGGCCAGCGCATGAATGACAGGAATGCGTTTGCTGAGGAGTTGCTGGTGCCACTGGTGTCCGGAGTCGTCGCTGCTCCACAGCTCGCCATTCTGAAAAGCGGCCACAATCTGAGCGGGGGTCGAACGAGGCGCCAGGAGGGCGTATGGCATCGACGGGAGCTCGCGAGGGAGTCCGCTGGTGCCACCAGTGATCATCTGCCAGGGTTGGGTGCCCTGTTTGCGGTAGATTCCTGCTCCAGCGTCACCCTGGTTGCGGTGAGCGGCAGATGCAGAAGACGCTGCTGAGACGTACCAGAGATCAGGATCAGCTGCATCAACGGCGAGGCCCCAGACGTAGCGATGCTGAAGTCCTTCGTCGGCTTTAACCCATGAAACACCTGCATCCTGGGACCAGGCGACCCCACCACCGGCCGCCAGGTAGACGCGATCAGGAGCTGCCTGATGAGTCGCGAGGCTATGGCAATCGTGGTACAAGCCGGGCTTTCGATCCTCCCAC
>JBGTJM010000160.1:0-1807 GCA_041745115.1 Thermomicrobiales bacterium | reverse complement strand
GGGAGAAGGGCATGCAGCGACTAAAGGCGAATGCGGACGAACTCAAACCCTGGAACAGAGACATTCCCTGGTACTGGGTAGCCATTCAGGCTGCCATTGCCATCGCAATCGGAGTCTTCTTCGTGGCTGCGCCAGACACGGCGACGTCGACGATCAGGCTCTTGCTCGCAGTTCTCCTCGTTGTTTCGAGTGCGTTGGACATCCTCACTGGTTTCAAGAACTATTCGATGCGCGAAATCGAGCTGCCATTGACTCCGTTTCTGCTTGTGCGGGGCGGTGCCGGATTCGCGACCGGCATTCTGTTCTTCTTTGCAAGCCGGGCGAACTACATCAGTGACCCGGATGCTCGATACATCCTCGGATATGGCCTGATCGCTTACGCTCTCATAGGCCTCGCAGGCATCATAAAGGGAATGCTCAAAGGTCAGACGAACTGGATGGCAATTGCTACGAACCTGCTCTTCCTGATCATTGGCGCTGTACTGATATACAACAACCGGCAAAATGTCGAATCGTCTTCCGCGGTTCGCTATCTCGGTTGGGCCGCGATCGCCGGCGGAGCTATTCTCGCTGTCTACGCATACGTGCTCAGGAAAGGTGCCGCTGTTTCTGCTCCGGCCACAGGTGCTTCCACTGCTTCAGCAGCAGGCCTTCCGCCGTTCATGGCAACCGACACCTCTGGCGTCGAGAACAGCGAAAAGCTGCCCGGTCGCGAGGACGCATCGTCTGATCTGACTCCAGATGTGAGCGGCGACAGTGCAGATTGAACGGAAGCCTGCGTACAGATGACCAATCAGGACGTAAATGAGTGGAACGCCTCGGTCTACCACAGGGTATCCAATCCCCATTTTGGCTGGGGCGCTGCCTTCATCGAGAGTCTGGATCTGCGAGGCGATGAAGTGGTCGCCGATGTCGGCTGCGGCACCGGCAGGGTCACAGCACAGCTTCTCGAGAGACTTCCAGACGGCCGGGTAGTCGCAATCGACCGCTCCGCCAACATGCTGGACGAAGCGCGCAATCATCTCGAACCACGCTTTCCGGGACAGGTACGATTCGTCAAAGCTGATCTCCTGACGGTGACACCTGACGCGATCGGTGGCCCGGTGGACCTGGTATTCAGCACCGCAACATTTCATTGGATCCGCGACCACGATACGCTCTTCGCGAATCTGATTCAACTTGTGAGACCCGGCGGCAAACTGGTCGCCCAATGTGGAGGAGGTCCGAACCTGCAGAGACATGTCGATCGAGTCGAGGAAGTGATCTCCGAACCGCCGTTCAACCAGTTCTTCAATGGCTGGGAATCACCAAGGTTCTATGCGGACGAACCGGGCACGCGCCAGCGGATGGCATCGGCCGGTTTTGTCGAAATCGAAACGTCTCTCTTTCCAGCGCCCACGTTCATGCCCGACCAGAACGCCTTTTCAGAATTCATGACCAACGTCGTGTTCCGTGAACACCTGCACCAGCTGCCAGACGATCACCTGAAAGATCAGCTCATTTCTGAACTCACCGAACGTGCGGCACAAGACGCCCCCCCGTTCGAGCTCGACTATTGGCGCCTGAATTTGCGCGGTTCGCGACCGTCAATAGCAATCTAGAAACGTCACCTGGTCCTGATCACCGATAATGAGTTCAGGCTGATTGTGATTTGTCTCTGGAAATCGGACCATGGCCAGTACACCTGATGTTGCCATCATTGGAGGCGGACTTCTCGGTTGGAGTGTTGCCTACCGGCTGGGCAAAGCCGGGGTGTCGACTCTCGTTGTTGATCGCGAGGACGAAGGATTCGCCACCCAGGCAGGTG
>JBGTJM010000159.1:0-1605 GCA_041745115.1 Thermomicrobiales bacterium | reverse complement strand
GACTCGGTTGCGTTTCCAGACAAGAAGGATGTCGATCGGAGCTATGTGACGCTTACCGAGCGGATGCTGAATGAGAACTCGTTCACGGGTGTGGCGACGCAGGACGACAGGATCATCGACCATGTCATCAACTATACGGAGCGGCACGGGATCGGCCGCGATCGTTTCGAGTTTCAGATGCTGTACGGGATTCGTCAGCAGTTGCAGCGGGAGCTTGTCGAGCAAGGGTATTCGCTGCTGGTTGCCACTCCGCATGGTCCCGAGTGGTATTTCTACCTGATGAGGCGCCTGGCGGAACGTCCAGCGAATCTGCTGTTCTTTGCCAAGAGCGCGATTCGCCGGTAGCCACGCCCGGGATCCAGGTTCCCTGAATCGACGACGTGGCGACGCCACTTAATCGGTGTTCAGACTTTGCTTGCAATAGGGTACCCCCCTACAGTACCATTTCTCCTGACGACGATTGATTCGGCGGGGGGTGCGATGTTTACCTTTATCTATTCATGCAGAGCATGTGAACTCTTATTCGACGCGGACGTCTCGTCCGTCCCGGGTCCAGCGTTGCTCGAATGCCAGTCGTGCGGGCAGCTTAGTGCAATCCGCACGAAGCCCTTTCCGGAGGGCAGTGGAGACTGGAGACCGACCGTTTCCTGTGTCAGCTCTCCGGCATGTCGCGTGCCACCGCTTCAGGATGTTACCAGCGAAGGACAACGATGATGCCCAGCATTGCCAACCTGCCCGAGAGCGAGCGAAACGACATCCTGGCTCGTCTCAAGCGGATCGAGGGACAGTCCCGTGGCATTCAAAAAATGGTGGACGACGAGAGAGACTGCATTGAGATTCTTAACCAGCTGGCCGCGATCAAGGCGGCTGTCAATGGACTCACTGGAGAGCTGCTCGAGGCTTACATGTTGCATTGTGTGCGGCACCCGGAGGACTTCCCATCGCCAGAGCTGGCAGTCGAGGAGGCCGTGCGAGCTCTGGTACGGGCGGGACGGTAGGAACAAAGGCATGTCTGGTGGAGCGTGAGGAATGAGGAATGATGATCGATCGAATGTATACGCCAGGGTTGGCGCAGGTTGCCTACCTGGTTGCAGATGAGGCGGCTGGTGAGGCCGCAGTCATCGGTCCTCGGCGCGATGTGCAAGCGTATCTCGACTGGGCAGCGGATCGGCGGCCAAGGATCGTCGCCATACTGGAAACGCACGTTCATGCCGATTTCGTTTCCGGTTCGCTCGAACTTCGGTCAGCCACCGGAGCGCCAATTTGCGTGAGCCGGCTGGGAAATCAGGAGTTCGAACATATACCGCTCGACGATCGCGACGTCGTGGCCGTTGGTCGTTTGACCCTCCAGATGCAAAACGTCGTGCAACTTAGCGGTGGACTGGATGCATGGGAGGCCTCCGGCTATCCCGTTGAGGTGGCCTGATGGAGGCACTTGTGGGGCTACTTCCAATTCTCATCATGGTGCTCGCCTGGATTCTTTTGCAGACGGTGATTCTGCCCAGACTTGGGGTTGGCACGTGAATGGTTCCGTTACCTCGTCAGTCTGACGAGGATGATGATCAGACGAACGATGACGCGCCTGGCCGTTGTCGATGAAACCGT
>JBGTJM010000158.1:0-2359 GCA_041745115.1 Thermomicrobiales bacterium | reverse complement strand
GTGCATGTTCTGAATCATGTCCGGGGGAAAGGTGTCGGTACCCAGTCCGATCTTCACGCCTCGATCGCGATAGCGACCAAACGATTTGAGCACCTGGCCGTGCCTCGCGCTGACCAGTGGGCAGTGAACGATGGTGGCTCCAGAATCCGCGAGCCAGTCCAGCTCTGCGTCGATAGTCGCCGGCGTGGTCTCGATTCCTCCGAGCAACCATCCGTGCGGCAGCAGTGATCGCGCGGATAGCAATCCGAGATCACGGAGTACAGCGAGAGATGACTTTTCCCAGCGTTTATGAACGATCTGCACCTCCAGCTCACTCTGGCAGCAGTGCAGGCGAATCAGGCAATCGAGCTCCTCGGCAGCGTCGCGGGTTGCGACCAGCAGTTTCTCGGTGCAGCCTTCGATGCGATCGGGTTGCAGGAATCCCGTGATGAGCCCGTCATGAGCGCCGTCGAAGTCCTGCACAAAACGGATCGCTTCAGCGAGTCCCTGCATGCCTCGATCTTCATCCCAGTGCATTCCGATGGAGGTGTCTTGTTTCACCACCGGCAGCCCGGTCCGGTAAGATGGCCCAAGGTACATGCGAATTCCCAGCCGGCCGGCGATTTCTACCGCTTCTGCGTGCTCTGCGTATGTCTCGGCCCAGGCCCGGTAGAGGATCGATCGAATTGGCAGTGCTGTCGTGATTCCATTCAGCAGGAGCTGCGCCATTGCGTATTCATGCTGGAAAGCCTCTTCTTCTTCGGTGTAGACGTCGCGGGGGCCAGCCTGAATGTAATCCTCTGCCCAGACGCGACCTTTCTGCCAGCCGGGATGGTTGTCGAAACCGAGCACGGTCGAATCGAGGTCGAATAACGCATCGAGATCCACGAAACCGGGTCCGACGACGGCATTGCCGGCATTGATGGTGTGGTCGACGGTGCCGTCAAAATGATGACCGACGAACAGGATCGAATCATCTTCGTACACCACCTCACCATGTTCGATCAGGTCATGTGTTGCTCCGTCACTGCCAACGACCCACCGGGCTCTGATCAGTGTTCGCGCCATGTGTATCTTTTCCTTGGGGTAAGCACTACGTGCACTTCGCCAGGACTCGAATGTTGCCGGAGTCTGTCACTCACTCCCGTGGTGCATCGTGAGCGAACCTGCTGTCCGCGGGAACTTCCGCACGCTCGAACATGCCGTAATCCCGCACAACGCCGGCGATTCTCAGTCGGTAGTCCCGGAAGATACCTTTGCGCCCCGCCTGTTGGGCGGCCCGGTGCTCGACCAGGTTTCGCCATGTCGCGATCGATTCCTCATCCCGCCAGAACGAAAGCGAGAGCACCTTTCCCGGTTGCGAAAGGCTTTCGAAGCGCTCGATCGAGATGAATCCGTCGATGTCGTCGAGCATCGGCCGCAGATCAGCGGCGATATTAAGATAGACGTCGCGCTGTCCATCTGCGGGATGGACCTCGAAGATCACCGCGATCATGCGCGGTTCGACGCTCGCTGGATACCGGATGTCTCGAACGCGGCGGCCAGTACTTGATAGGATTGGGTGGCCGCCGCGAGGGGATCGTAGTCAGGTCTGGATTGGACCATCAGGCTAACCTCCACAACGATGTGTCCTGCGTATCCGGCGCGCTGCATTCCCGTGAGGTAACGTGGGTAATCCATGTCCCCTTCGCCGGGAATCAGGAATTCGTGATTGGGCGCGATTCCCCGTTCGTCCTTGACGTGCGTATGCAGACTGACTGGCGCCAGCTTTCGCACGACTTCGTCCATATCCATGCCCTGCACATTGAAGTGGCTGATATCGAAATGAACGGTCAGGGCCGGGTGATTCACTTCCTCGACGACCCAAAGCACGTCGTCCGGCCGATGCAGGGCGGTACCCACATGAGGCTCGATGCCGACACCCACACCAAGCGTCCCAGCGTACGCCGCCATGCTTCCCAGACATTCGACAAGGGCATCCCTGACGTCATGCCAGTCTTCTGGCAGCGCCCCCGAAGTGGTTGTGACAATCAGCGCTTCGCCGGGATGCTGCATCTCCGCAGCGAGCTCGAGATAGGTGCGGAACCGGCGCATCGCTTCGGCTCGCTTTTCGGCAGTGGCGGCCATCAGTGGCACATTGCCGGAGAAACCGCAGAGCTCGAGTTCGTGCTCGTCATAGAGACGTCGAATACGTTTTCGTTCATCGGCCGAGAGCGACGCGGCATCGGTCGCCCAACCGGGGATGACGGTCAGCTCCAGTCCATCGAAACCGAGCATCGCGCAATGCTGCACGGCCACCTCGATCGGCACATTCGGCATCCCCCAGGTGCTGTAGGAGAGCTTCATCTCACTCCGCTCCATCTGTTGGCTGGTATGGGCG
>JBGTJM010000157.1:0-3201 GCA_041745115.1 Thermomicrobiales bacterium | reverse complement strand
TGGGCTCCAGATGGAGAAAAGTTCGCGGTAGTCATGGGCTCGAATTTCGTACGCATTCGCTGGCTGCCTGGCAAGCGAGAGTTCAACACCTCGGTCGAGATTGACGCCAGCGGGCATCTGACGTGGTCACCAGATGGTAATGACGTTATCGCAGTCTCAAGTGACTCATCAAAGCCATCGATGGTGATCTCCATCGACTCCACCGGCTTCGACCAGAGAACGCTGCCAATCTCGTTCGACGGAAACTGGCCGAACGTCGGGCTTCACTGGGGCCCCCGAACCCCTCCGGCTGCCTTTTCCTCAGAGTCAGACGTTGAATCGCAAGCCACTTCCTGAAAGTCGTCCTACGATCAGTCGTGTGAGATACTGCGGCAAATGATCGTGATCATGCTCGGTGCCAATCAGGCAAACCTGATCACGGTTGTCCATTTTTTGTGCCTGTCGAAATGGAGGCCAGGCTTCAACTGATGGCTGGTAGGCTAGGGAGAAGGGCATGCAGCGGCTAAAGGCGAATGCGGACGAACTCAAACCCTGGAACAGAGACATTCCCTGGTACTGGGTAGCCATTCAGGCAGCGGTTGCCCTCGCAATCGGCGTCTTCTTCGTGGCTGCCCCAGACACGGCGACCTCAACGATCAGGCTCTTGCTCGCAGTGCTCCTCGTTGTTTCGAGCGCGCTCGACATCATCACAGGGTTCAAGAACTATTCGATGCGCGAAATCGAACTGCCATTGACTCCGTTTCTGCTTGTGCGGGGCGGCGCTGGATTCGCAACCGGCATTCTGTTCTTCTTTGCAAGCCGGGCGAACTACATTAGTGACCCGGATGCTCGATACATCCTCGGATATGGCCTGATCGCTTACGCCCTCATAGGCCTTGCAGGCATCATAAAGGGAATGCTCAAAGCTCAGACGAACTGGATGGCAATTGCTACGAATCTGCTCTTCCTGATCATTGGCGCTGTCCTGATCTACAACAACCGGCAAGGTGTCGAATCGACGTCCGGAGTTCGCTATCTCGGTTGGGCCGCGATCGCCGGCGGAGCGATTCTCGCTGTCTACTCATACGTGCTCATGAGAGGCGCTGATGTGTCCGCTCCGTCCACCGGTGCTTCCACCGCTTCAGCTGCAGGTATTGCGCCGTTCATGGCAACCGACACCTCTGGCGTCGAGAACGACGAAGAGCTGCCGCCCGGTCGCAAGGACGCTTCACCTGACGTGATTCCAGATGTGAGCGGCGATAGTGCGGACTGAACTGAAGTCCGTGGACAGATGACCAAACAGGACGTAAATGAGTGGAACGCCTCGGTCTACCACAGGGTATCCAATCCCCATGTTGGCTGGGGCGCTGCCATCATCGAAAGCCTGGATCTGCGAGGCGATGAAGTGGTCGCCGATGTCGGCTGCGGTACCGGCAGAGTCACTGCACAGCTTCTCGAGAGACTCCCTGCCGGCAGGGTTGTCGCAATCGACCGCTCCGCCAACATGCTGGACGAAGCCCGCAATCATCTCGAACCACGCTTTCCGGGACAGGTGCGATTCGTCAAAGCTGATCTCCTGACGGTGACACCTGACGCGATCGGTGGTCCGGTTGACCTGGTATTCAGTACTGCAACTTTTCACTGGATCCGCGACCACGATACGCTCTTCGCGAATCTGATTCAGCTCGTAAGACCCGGCGGAAAAGTGGTCGCCCAATGCGGGGGTGGCCCGAACCTGCGGAGACATGTCGATCGAGTCGAGGAAATGATCTCCGAACCGCCGTTCGGCCAGTTCTTCACTGGCTGGGAATCACCAAAGTTCTATGCGGACGAACCGGGAACGCGCCAGCGGATGGCAGCGGTCGGCTTCATCGAAATCGAAACGTCTCTCTTTCCAGCGCCCACGTTCATGCCCGACCAGAACGCCTTTTCAGAGTTCATGACCAACGTCGTGTTCCGGGAACACCTGCACCAGCTGCCAGATGATCTGCTGAGACAGCAGCTCATTTCTGAACTCACCGAACGTGCGGCACAAGACGCCCCCCCGTTCGAGCTCGACTATTGGCGCCTGAATTTGCGCGGTTCGCGACCGTCAATAGCAATCTAGAAACGTCACCTGGTCCTGATCACCGATAATGGGTGCTGGCTATTCGTGATTCGTCACAGGAAACCGGACCTTGGCAGGAACACCCGATGTTGCCATCATTGGCGGCGGTCTGCTTGGATGGAGTGTTGCCTACCGGCTGGGCAAAGCAGGGCTGTCAACCCTCGTTATTGATCGCGCGGACGAGGGCTTCGCCACGCAGGCAGGCGCGGGGATTATTGCTCCAGGGGCGAGTTTTCGAGCCTCCGACCAGCTGTTCGAACTCTCGTGCGCTGCAATGCGGTACTACCCTGAACTCGTCGAAGAGCTCAGGTCCGATGGGGCGCTCGATACTGGCTATGCTGTCGTCGGTGCCCTCTTCATTGCCCGCACCGACGACGAAGCGGATACCTTGCCAACCGCTTTGGAGACCATCGCCCGACGCCGCGCTTCAGGCATGGGCAACATTGGTGAGTTGTCGCTGCTCACCGGTTCCGAGGCTCAGTCGCTGTTTCCGCCCCTTGCGCCGATTCCAGGCGCAATTCACTTCACCGGCGCAGCCCGGGTAGACGGCAGAAAACTGCTGAGTGCGCTGAAAACGGCCTCGCACAAGCACGCTGTAGAGGTGCGAACTGGCACCGCAACCATCGGATTGGAAGACGGCAGGGCCGCTTTGAAGATCGATAATTCGACGGTGCCGGTTGACACGATCGTCATTGCCGGAGGAGCGTGGTCCAGTTCACTCGGCGCTCAAGTCGGTATCAATATCCCGGTCTACCCCCAACGAGGCCAGATTATTCACGTCCGCATGGACGGTCAGGACACGAGTGCCTGGCCCATTATCGAAGGATATGTCAGCCACTATATCCTGACCTTCGGCCCTGACAGAGTGGTGTTCGGCGCTACCCGTGAGCACGACTCCGGTCATGCCGTGCATGCAACTGCGGGCGGTGTCAAACAGGTACTCGACGATGCTCTTTCCATCGCTCCCGGCCTCGCGCCAGCAATCCTTTCCGAGATTCGCGTCGGCCTGCGTCCGTTCAGCCCGGACGAGATGCCCATTCTGGGGAAAGCGCCCGGCATCGAGAATCTCTTCATTTGCACTGGGCATGGTCCATCGGGATTGACCCTTGGTCCTT
>JBGTJM010000156.1:0-4475 GCA_041745115.1 Thermomicrobiales bacterium | reverse complement strand
ATTGATCGTCATCGACGTAGTGACGGCATTCGGGTCGATTCCATCGAACAGCCGCCGCATATCGTCAACCGTCGAGATTGGCACTCCGACCCTGCCCACTTCCCCGACGGCTCGCGGGTCGTCCGAATCCATTCCGAGCTGAGTCGGCAGATCGAACGCGACGCTCAGCCCGGTTTGCCCCCGTTCCAGCAGCAACCGGTAGCGACGGTTGCTTTCCTCTGCAGTGCCAAACCCTGCGTACTGCCGCATCGTCCAGGGACGACCACGATACATCGTGGGGTAGACACCGCGGGTGAATGGGTATGTTCCCGGATCTTCCTGATCGTCGCCCCGATCATCCCGCCTGTATACCGGCAGAATCTCAATGTCTGAATCGATAACTACTTGCCTGAGCTTCTGCCCACTCTTCGATGACGTCATCGAGTCCACCCGAGCCGTTACTTCGGAAAAACACGTCTATTCGCAATGAGGAGTGTAACGGGTATCCACCGAATTCGGGGACGCGGTTCAGCTTTGAGCGACCTGCACAAGTTCCACCAGCACACCATTGCAGGACTCTGGATGAACGAACGCGACCTGCCATCCATGAGCCCCCGTTCGCGGCAACGTATCGATGAGCCTGACCCCTGAGTCGTCAAGCCGTCGCAACTCTGCAACGATATCAGGGGTTCCGAACGCCACGTGATGGAGTGAGTCCCCACGCTTTTCCATGAACCGGGCAATCGCTCCTTCGGGATCGGACGGTTGGATCAACTCCAAATAGCCGGATCCCGATGGGAATGTCACAGCCTCGATCCCCTGCTCCGGCATCACGAATCGCTCGTCATCCCGAAACCCGAGTACGCGATACGAGTCGGCTGCGACATCAAGATCGCGCACAACGATGCCAACATGGTGCAGGGATAGTCCGACAAGTGCAGCGTGCATGGCTTACTCGCCGTCAGAGTCTGATTCGTCCGCGACCGATCCACCTGTGCCATCGCCAACGGCGTCGAGTGTCAGGGATGGCCCCGGCGTGTCTTTTCCGATAGGCTTGCGGTCCTTCCTCAGCACGACGCCGCGCTCCCGCTTTCCAGACAGTTCGAAATAGGCCCTAAGGACTTTGTCCGCAACTGGAACCGCGTAGCTCGAACCCTCTCCGCCACGTTCGAGCAACACACTCACAGCCACTTCAGGGTTCTCATATGGCGCATAGCAGGTGAACCATGAATGCGAAGCATCATGCGTTCCATCTTCACGCTTCATACCGACCTCTGCTGTACCAGTCTTTCCTGCAAGCACGATCGGAGTCTCGCCCGGAGGATTGGTCAGCTTCCACTTGCTCACGAGCTGTCCCGTAGCTGGATCGATCGATTGATAGGCAGTGCCGGTCGGAGCATTGATCACCCGCCACATCCCGTCACGCACGAGTCGGAGCTCACTTTGGCTTGAATTGAGTCTCCTCTTGACCTCCGGTTCGAAAGTCCGTGAAGTATTCCCGCTGTCGTCAACAATCTCTCGAATAAGCGTCGGTCGATAGATCGTTCCACCATTTGCGACCGCCGCCGTATTCACCGTCAGCTGCAGCGGAGTGGCAAGGAAGAATCCCTGGCCGATCGACACGTTGATCGTGTCACCCGCTGCCCAGCCTTCACCCTCAAACGTATTCGCTTTCCACTCGGGATCAGGCACCAGCCCCGTTGCCTCGAACGGCAATTCAATACCGGTTCGCTCTCCAAACCAGAAACGCTCATGCAAATGCCTGTGTATGCGCTGGATTCCCATACCTCGGAAATAGTGGAGTTCACCCTTATCTCCGGTCGCATAGTACAGATCGCGATAATGCAAATTGCGGGTCGCACCCTCCGGCCGTTGCTCCGGTGTTCCCAGATTGTAGAAATAGACATCGCACGATCGCTCTATGGCTTCGACCAGACCAAGCGTGCCATGTCCGCCACCTTCGCGTAGCCAGCACAGATAGGAGTCGCCTTTCGACTCGTCCCACGTATACGGGACCCATATCCCGGTGGTGCACGTGAAGTAGGTTTGATCGCTAACAACATTTTCCTTGAGCGCCGCGAGAGCCAGGAACGGCTTCAGAACCGATCCAGGAGCAAAATGGTCGGCGGCGGCCTTATTGATAAGCGGGTTATTGGGGTTCTCTGTGTACTCGAGGTACTTTCTGGTAGAAATGCCTTCAACGAACGCCTGGTTGTCGTAAAGTGGATAGCTGGCCAGGGCCAGAACCTCGCCGTTGTTTGGATCGAGCACAACCACGGCACCAGCGCCAGCGTCGTAGTCCCGGTCGGTTCTGCCTGCCGCCGCATCTACCCGCTCCCGGTCGATGTTCGAAAAACGAAGACCTTCCTCCAGCGCCGCAGTCGCGGCTGCCTGCAACTCAAGATCAATGGTCAGCTTCAGGTTTCGGCCAGGCACCGCCGGATTCGAATAGAGCGTCTTGTTCTGAACACCCATTCCATCGATTTCAAGAAACTCGCCTCCCCGGCTACCTCTCATCACCTTCTCCATCGACAGCTCAAGACCAAGCTTGCCAATGGTGTCGTCATACTCGTAGTAGGACGTTCCCGACGTCGTCTGATTCGCCGGATAATTGCGCTCTTCTTCCGTGACTGGACCAACATAGCCAATCACATGCGACATCACTTCACCGCCGGGATATCGGCGAATAAGTGCCGAGTCGTCAAGCTCGATTCCCGGCAAATACAGGCGGTTCGCTTCCAGCGTCAACGCAATGTCCCGTGAGACATCTCGCTTCAGCACCACCGGCAACTCCGGCACTGCAGTGTTCGTGACCATAAAATCGAATCGGTTGATAATCGACACACCAGGAAGTTCCTGCGATACGGCCCGGAAAAGCGGTGCCTGCGCATCGGTGAACTGATCCACTTCCACAAGGTAGTTGTACTGGGATCGTATGTTCATGATCCTGATGAACTCGTCTACGCCCTTGCCTTCGATTTTCAGCAAGGCAGCGACCCGCCGGTAGATGGTCTCTTCCGAACCCAGCGGCACGGCGTTTGGATCGATGACCAGCACTTCAGGAAGCCGGAGTGCTGAGATCATGGTGCTTCTCACCCGCTCCCGCTCCGGAGTACCCCGCGGCGGCAGATTGGCTGGCACCGCCCGCACTTCCCACACTCGCCTGTTCTCGGCAACCGATCGACCCTGCCGATCAACGATTAGGCCACGCACTGGCTTCTCGACTCGCCATTGCGTCGTCGTGTTCGCCGTTCGCTCCTCGTAGAAATCGCCCTTGAGAATCTGCATGTATCCAAGCCGCGCCGCCAGCGCCGCGAATCCGCTGACGATCAGGCCCTTCAACACGAAAACGCGCCGATTCAGAAAAATCTGATCCGCTCGCTTCCACTCTCGTCGCTTGCCCGATCCTTTCCGCTGACTCGGCGGATCGTATGGAATTCGTTTCTTTCGTTTAAGCATGTCTCATCGCCGGCGGTCGCTGGGCCATACTGGCCGCAAGATAAATGGGCGGCACCAGAATCGCGTTCAGCAGCGACTGATACAACACGATCCGCCCAACGGCATCGAACGGTAAACTGTCACCACCTGCACTCCTAACCAGCAAAAGCAGCAACGCGTGGAAAAAGGTTGCTATCAGCGTAGCAACAACTGGGATGATCAGGCCACTGTGAAAAAATCGCTGTCCGGCCATTCCGCCCAGCAATACCGCGGGCAAAAGGGCCAGTGCATTCGCCCCCAACGGATCGAGAGCCAATACATCGAGAAGGATTCCAATCGCAAACGCCCAGATCAGACCCTCTCGGACTCCTCGGACAGCGCTCCAGATCAGAACGATGACCATCGTTGCGTTAGGGAGCACCCCTCCCAGTCCAAGCGAAGGGAACAGAATGGCCTGCAAGAACGTAAACGCAACCAGAAAGAACGCAACGATGACGGTGGACACGATTCCCGGTACCTCAACTGACCCGGCGAACGTTCGGGGCGTTCACCCACGCGTCAACTCCTGATCTTACCATGCGCAGTCACCGGGTCTGAATCGCTCGCTTGACTGCCGATGCATGAGCCGCCATCTCCTGTCGATCGTCCATTGCAATCGGGGGCAGTTCGATACCCCTGCGGGAGAGGGCGCTCGATATCAGCCAGTCGGTCAGAACCGGGTTCTTCGGAAGCAGAGAACCATGCAGGTAGCAACCGATCGCGTGGCGGTACAGCACCCCCTCGGTCCCATCTCGGCCATTGTTTCCTCGTCCTATCCGAACAGTACCCATAGGCGTCGCGCCCTTGGACAGCGTGGTCAGTCCAGAGTGATTCTCGAACCCAACCAGCTCTCCCCACTGGCTGTCGACGACCACATTGCCAATAAACCGCTCGTCCCCTGCGGTCGTCTCCAGATCGAACAACCCTGTTCCCGGCAACGGCGCCGCATCATGCGGCCGATACTCGTGGCCAAGCAGCTGATATCCACCACACACGGCCAGCAACGATGCGCCTGACTC
>JBGTJM010000155.1:0-2513 GCA_041745115.1 Thermomicrobiales bacterium | reverse complement strand
CAGTACCAAAGGATGTTGGGCGGGTGGTGTAGCATTCGCGGATCCCCTTCACTGAATGCAATTCGCGACGTGCGATGCGTCAACTTACCGTCGCTGGTCGTTGAAGGTGGGCGCGCCTGTGGGCGAGATTCCGACGAAAGGAATCGGCCGACATCCGCGATGCTAGTACCGCACCGCCCCACCAGCAGTCATGCTGCCAGTTTCGCTTCGGTCTGAACGGGTCCAGTTCAGTCTGGCGAGGTCGGCGGCGAGTCCGCCGACCATGTACTTCAACTCGCTGGCCATGGCCAGGAACTGAAATCCCTCTTCGATGCGCTGGTTGACTCCGTCCGCGCCAGATGTATGAATCCCTGGCGCAACGCCGACAGATTTGGCTGTCTTTTGCACGTGGGCTATCGCTTCGATCATCCGTGGGTGATCGCCCTCCAGCGGAACGCCAAGGCCAATCCCCATCGACGCGGCCAGATCGTTCGGGCCAATGAAGCAGGCGCCAACACCTGGCATCCCGAGAATCTCATCGCACCGTTCCACGGCATCGACATGTTCGATCTGCAATACCAGGAGAATCTGGTCGTCGGCATGCTTCAAATACTCGCCGCCGGATGTGCCGAACCGCAATCCGGTCATGCCGCCTCCGACGCTGCGGTTCCCTTTCGGCGGAAAGAACGTGGCCTCTACTGCGCGCTCAGCCTCTTCCTTACTATTGACCATTGGCACCACGATGCCCCAGGCGCCGGCATCCAAGACCCGCTTGAAGTTTTCCGGATCGTTCCAGGGGATCCGCACCATCGGAGCGAGTCCGGCTCCGGCAATCGCGCCGAACATCTGTGCTGCAGTCCGGATATCGATCGGGTTGTGCTCAGCATCGACAGTCAGCCAGTCAAAGCCCAGAGCGGCGACATACTCCGCGGACTCCGGACTTGGCAGACCGAGCCAGGTGCCGATCGACGGCTCTCCGGCATCCAGCCGCTGTTTGACATGGTTCGCGCGCATGAGAATCTCCCTGCTTGTCTGAGCAAATACTCTGCTCATTCTACGAGCAATCGGGAGATGCAGGGTCGAGACGTTTCACCATGAAATCCGCGACCGGAATGTTCCCAACCACATTTAATCAGCCGACACGACCTGCGGCGAGAGCCATCGACTGAATGATGTCATGCGCTTCCTCAACAACCTCAGCCACGATCTCAGAAGCAGGTTGAACCTTTGTCGCCATACCGACTCCCTGCCCTGCCCAGAGTGGATAAAGATCGCTCCTATTCGTCTCCCACGCTCGCTCGTAGACATCCCAGCAGGCTTCGAACTGTTGCGGCCATTGCAGCGCAGCTTTCCCGAGCTCGGTGGTCAGGCGATTCCGGATACTTCGGGCCGGTCGTCCTGTTGGAGCGTCGGAGACACCTGGAACAGTCTCATCCGCGTTCAAGACAGCTTCCAGGTATGTTGGGAATATCCCGGACTCCTGCGCGGTCAGAAAGCGTGTTCCCATCAGTACACCGCTGGCCCCGAGCGACAACGCAGCGGCGAGGCCGCGTCCATCCATGATTCCGCCAGCGGCAATGACTGGGACAGAGACGGCGTCGGCAACCTGCGGCACGAGCGCGAGGGTCCCAATCATTGGCGTTTCGTCAAGGCGGGAGTATTGGAAGTTCGATCGGTGCCCCCCGGCTTCGTAGCCCTGGGCGACGATGAGGTCAGAGCCCGAGTTTGCCGAGATGCGGGCCTCCTCGACAGTTGCGACCATTGTCATCACCCTGGCGCCCCGTGAATGTGCTCGCTCGACAAACTGAGACGAATCGCTCAATCCGAAGCTGAGCAGGGGTACCCTTAACTCCAGGGCGGTTTCAATGCACTCTTCGGATGGGTCAGATGATCCTTCTGGCAGCCCATTTGCGGCTTCCAGTCCAAGTTCTGATCGATAGCCGTTCATTATGGTCAGAAGACGGTCTGGTCCGGAAGGCGTTCCACTTTCAGGAGCAACCACCCAGTTGACACCAAAGGGTTTGCTCGTCAGCGAACGTATCGCCGCAATGGCTGAGACAAGATCGTCAGCAGGCATCGCGGACGCACCGAGTATCCCGATACCACCAGCATTGCTCACTGCCGCCACGAGCTCTGGAGTTGTAATCCCGAGACCCATGCCTGCAAGTGCGATGGGATGATCGATTCCCAGCAATGACGTAAAGGCGGTCGAAAAAGGTGGAGTGGTGGCCATCGGCGGCTCCTTTCTGTTCGTTCGTTGGACTACCCTATATTGAGACTACTCGCCAGAAAACGCAACTGGAGGGAGTCGAAACGCCGTTCGATTACGTGCCGATCACGAAGGCTGATATGCTGGAAACCTGGCAAATATGCATCGATAAGGTTGAGGTATGTACGGAGAGAAAGCCCGTATCGGACTGATCACGCTGGCAACCGATACAAGCGTGCTCCCCGAAATCCAGAGCCTTCTTTCCGCTGGAATGCAGGCGTACCAGGCTCCTATCACGCTGCCTCGCGGCGAGGTCACGCCGGAG
>JBGTJM010000154.1:0-4208 GCA_041745115.1 Thermomicrobiales bacterium | reverse complement strand
GGTCTGCTGCATATCAGCGTATTGACGAACCCGACTACGGGTGGAGTCCTGGCCTCATTCGCGAGCTTGGCCGATATCATTCTCGCTGAACCCGACGCTCTGATCGGTTTCGCCGGACCAAGAGTGGTCGAAGAAGTCATTGGCGAGCCACTCCCCCCAAATTCGCACTCTGCCGAGTTCCAGCTTCGGCATGGCTTGGTCGACGAGATCGTATCCAGACCCGATCTTCGCAATCGTCTTTCCAGCATTCTGCAGGTCTCCTCGCCGGGAGGATCAGCACAACCAGAGTACAGAAAACGCAAGGCCAAAGCCGAACCAGCCCCTGTCCTGACACCTTCATGGGATCGAGTGCAGGAAGCCCGGTCCGACCTTCGTCCCACATCGCTCGACTATCTGCCACTCATCTTCGACGCGAAGTTTGAGACTCACGGCGACCGCCAAGGGCACGACGACCCCGCGGTTATCGCCGGATTGGCGTCTCTTCACGGGATCCCGCTCGTGTTTGCCGGTTTCGAACGGGGCCATGGAGAAGAACGTGAATTCAGGCGCTTCGGTCGCCCGCTGCCCTCTGGCTATAGAAAGGTCCAGCGAGCAATGCGGCTGGCTGAACGCCTCGAATTGCCCTTCGTCAGTTTTGTCGATACACCCGGCGCATTCCCAGGCATTGAGTCCGAGCGCTCGGGACTCTCCATTGCCATCGCCGAAACCATCGCCCTTGCCACAGGACTGGCGACACCGACGGTTGCCGTTGTCATTGGAGAAGGAGGCAGCGGTGGCGCTCTCGCGCTGTCTGTTGCCGATACGGTCCTGATTCAGGAACGCGCGATTTTCTCGGTCATTTCACCTGAGGCGGCTGCAGCCATCCTGTATAGGGACAGTAGTCGTGCTGCCGAGCTGGCAGATAGCTTCCGCCTCACCGCCCAGGAGCTCCTCGAAGATGGATTCGTTCACGGCATCCTTGCCGAGCCATCAGGCGGCTCACACCTCGATCTGCAGCTCGCCGCTGACGAGATTCGCTTTGCTCTGGTCAAGGAGTTGAAGCGTCTGAGCAAGGAAAAGCCAGCCAATCTCGTAGCTGCCCGAAAGGAGCGGATCGATCGCGTCGGCCAGAACGCGATACGAAATCGCAAACGCGCCTGAGTTCCTGACATCGGATCCGGGCATCAACGCATCAGAAAGCACCATCATTGTACTGAGGATAAACTGCTGCACGACCACCAGTGGATTCGGTGGTCTGAATTGACTGGCAGTCTCTGCCGCGATGCTAACGAGTCGGTGCATCGCCGACCGCAAGATGCACTGCAAAGCGGCCTGATTGCCAGGCCGACGCAAGGGAACCTATGCAAACTACTGCAGATCAGCCAAACTTCTGTTCCTGTCCCCGCACAATTGCTACACCGACCATTGATGGGACGTTGCATGAGGAGATCTGGGGTCATGCCCCCTGGACAAGCGACTTCGTCGATATCGAGGGAGCGAAAAAACCCCTGCCTCTGTTTCGCACCAGGGCGAAAATGCTGTGGGACGATGAATGTCTCTACATTGGGGCCGAGCTCGAAGAGCCCCATGTCTGGGGAACCCTGACTGAACACGACTGCGTCATCTATCAGGACAATGACTTCGAAGTCTTCCTTGATCCGGAAGGTGAAGGTCAGCACTATGTTGAGCTGGAAGTCAACCCCCTCAACACGACGTGGGATCTGATGCTCACTCGGCCCTACCGAGCCGGAGGCAAGGCGATCAGCGGCTGGGAGTTCAAAGGGCTACGAACCGCAGTGCACATCGACGGCACGCTCAACGATCCATCCGACCAGGACGTCAAG
Source organism: Thermomicrobiales bacterium (assembly GCA_041745115.1). Taxonomy (GTDB): domain Bacteria; phylum Chloroflexota; class Chloroflexia; order Thermomicrobiales; family UBA6265; genus JAHBVL01. Next base: position 2,385 of record JBGTJM010000154.1, on the reverse strand, counting down.
TGGACGGTTGAGATTGCCATTCCGTGGGCGTCGATGACTGAGATTACCCACCGGGATTGTCCACCCGCTGACGGTGACCAGTGGAGAATCAACTTTTCCCGCGTTCAATGGCAAATCGACACGTCTCAGGGGGATTACCGGAAGATTCCGTCGACGCCGGAGTACAACTGGGTCTGGTCCCCACAGGGAGCAGTCGACATGCACCGCCCGGAACGATGGGGGATCGTCCAGTTTTCCTCGCAAACGCACGATCTTCCAGCTGTCAGACCGCTTGAAGAGTGGGAAAACCGTATGGCACTCATCAAGGTCTGGGAGAAGCAACAGGCGCACTTCGAGAAACACCGGCGCTATGCTGCGACAGCCTCAGCGCTCGATAGTGCTGTCGTCGGCCTTACCCTCCAGGCAACGGATCGCCAGTTCGAAGCTACTATCGGATCCTTTCGAGTCGATCACGAGCTCCGCATGACCCGGTCTTGAGCGATGTCTCTAAGGCCGTCCCATTCACTTTGCAGGTGTCGAGAGCATCCCTTCCAAAGTATGGGTCTGCACAAAGGCCGAAGCAGAACGACGCACCCGAGCCTGGTCGCGGTCAGTGAAGACCCCACCGGTCGGCGTGCGTCCGCACTACATCATCGATGTAACCTGCTGCGACTCCGGCATCCAGAGCTTCCGGCAGGAAATCGAGCCAGCCCGCGTAGGGATCCTCGAGCCCGGAACGCTCGCCGCTGAGTCCTTCGATCACGGCCACCGTGCAAATTGGTGAGTAGCCGGGGCTGTATCCCCCTTCTTGGCAAACAACCAGACGACCACCGCAAAGGTCGTCAGCCAGCTCAGCGATGTGCTCACCCAGGACTCTGAATCCCGCAGAAGACATCGTCATTCGGGCCAGCGGGTCGACCGCACTCGCGTCCTGACCTGCAGAAACAATCACCAGGTCGGGCCCATACCGCCGCAGCGCTGGCAAAACGACTCTCTGAAGAGCCGCCTGATACCCGGCATTGCCAGTGCCGGCTGGCAGAGGCACATTGATCGTGTACCCTTCACCACCTTCAGTGCCGGTCTCATTTGCACTTCCGCTATCAATGGGATACCAGCCATCCTGATGAATTGAAACGAACAGCACGCTATCGTCACTTAAGAAAGTGCGCTGCGTGCCGTTGCCATGATGGACATCCCAATCGACAATCGCCACACGCCTCAACCCATATCGCTCCTGGGCATATCTGGCAGCGATCGCCACATTGTTGAAAAAACAGAACCCCATCGCCTTGTCCGGTTCGGCATGGTGGCCAGGCGGGCGCAAGAGCGCGTACACGTTGGCTGCCGTCCCATCCATGACCGCGTCGACCCCTGCCATCGCCCCACCGGCAGCAAGCAATGCCACGTCGAATGTCGACTCACTGGCCGGCGCGTACTCCCCGCACTCTCCACCTCCACTGAGTGAAATCGAACGCACATGTTCCAGGTGCTCCCATGGATGCACCCTCGCAATGTCCTCGGCGGCTGCGGGCCGTGGAGCCAGCTCACCGAGTTTGTCCTTCATACCTGTTCGCTCGAGCAGCCCATATGTCCTCCGCACCACATCAGGGCTCGCCACGTGCGGCAGCGGATCCCACAACACCTCGTCGGAAACTGGCGCTGAAACGATCGCCAGACCGGTGTCGTGTTCCAGAAACCGTGAATCCCAGACGAGTCCTGTTCTGGCCAACGTGCACCTCCAGATTCCGCATGATCACAACGCTTCGTTCAGTCCCGACGGATCAGCAGTCGATGCGATACCGATCCAGCATCTCCTCCGAAACGCCTGCGCCAAGACCGGGCCGCTCGTCGAGAATGAGACTGCCATCCTCGATCCGCAATTCTCGGTCGAGCAAGGTGCTCGTTAGCAGGAATGGCCCGCAAAGTTCAGTAGAGAAAACCCCTGGTAGAGATGCTGCAACATGCGCGCCCATCAAGGTACCGATCCCACTTTCGATCATGCTGCCGATGACAACCGGCAAATGCGCGGCTTGACTGATAGCAGCCATATCCATGGCTGCCAGTGCACCACCGCTCTTCAATACTTTGATATTGACCATGTCGGCTGCCGCTCGCTTTACACACTCCAGAACGTCATGAGCACTGTGGATTCCTTCGTCTGCAAGCACGGGAATGCTCAAGGCGTTGCGCAGATAGTGCATCCCCTCCCAGTCAGTCCGGGCCACCGGCTGGCTGATCAGCTCCAGATCATAGGATTCCAGCGCTAGCGCTACCTGCTGCGCCTGTTTGCGAGTGTAGTGTTCCTCTGCATCTGCTCGGAGGACGACGCCCTGGCCGACGGCTTCACGAACGTTAGCCAACATCGCCACATCCCGATCGATACCGAACCCAATCTTAAGCTTGAGG
>JBGTJM010000153.1:0-7010 GCA_041745115.1 Thermomicrobiales bacterium | reverse complement strand
TCCAACGGCGACTGCATAGTAGAGTGCGACAACGATTTGCCAGTTCCGGCGGGATCGTTGGTCGTCGTCTCCGCATTGCGCACAGGCACCGGGGCGGAATACCCATCGGCTCAGTGGAAGCCACCAACCGAGCGACTGCCGGACTCCACAATTGAGGCAAACAGGCCACAAATCTCCCCCGGACCCACGAATGATTTTGTCGGCAATTGTCCAGACGCTGCTAGCGACAAGGAGCCCTCCGCCAAAAGCGAGGGCGATCCAGAGTGCACTCACGATCTCGCGGCCCTGGCCTCCATGCCTCGTTCCATCATCAGATCCACCGGGGCTTCCAGGCCCGTCCAGAGTTCGAGCGCACGCGCCCCCTGTAGCACCAGCATCGGCAACCCATCGAGCGTCTGCAGATTCCGTTTGCGCGCCTCGATGAGGAGCGCTGTGTCTCGGTACGTCAAATCGAAGACAAGACATGCTCCGGACAACAGATCGAGCACCGAGCTTTGGATCGGCATCTCATCCTTTGACCATCCAATCGAGGTTGCATTGATCAGGACGCTTGCAGCAGATAGAGCAGTATCTGCAATGAGATCGGAAACAGTCATTGCTCTGACATCAAGCTGAGGAAATTGACCGATGAGTTCTTCCGCCCTGCGAGCTGTTCGATTCACCACGGTGACGCCTGCTGCGCCAAGCTGCTCGAGCGCAAGCAGCGATGCCCGCGCAGCTCCGCCCGCCCCAAGCACCACCGCCTGTAATCCGGAGCCTTGGATGCCTCGCTCCTTCAGCGATCGAGCCAGCCCGTAGACGTCAGTGTTGTCTCCGTGAAGCTTCCCTTCCATTGGGACGATGGTATTGACCGCGCCAGCCCGTTCGGCTGTTTCTGACAGCGAATCGAGGAATGGTATGACCGCCTGTTTATGAGGAACTGTGACATTGGCCCCCATCACGCCGGGCAGTCTCAGCGTACTGATCCGATTCTCGAGGTCAATCGACGTCGTATGCCAAAGTTCGTACTTGGCATCGATTCCGAGAGCATCCAGTGCAGGCTGCTGGATTTCAGGCGATATCGAGTGGACAACCGGATCTCCAATCAAGCCCAATCGACCGCTCACTCAACGCCTCCAGATCGTGCGACGCAGGTCATTTCCGCTCCGCCAGTCAGCCGACAACTACTCCAGGGCGAACGGATCACTTCCAGGCGCAGGGGAGTCGACGGTGCCAGCGACAAACGCCACATTCTGGTCCTGTGCCGCCTTTGTCGCCGCAAACAGGTGTGTTCCTGATCCATCCATCCGCGCCATGAAGAAGTAATACGGCGTCTCCGCTGGATAGAGCACACCGGCGATCGACGAATAGCCCGGATTGGCAATCGGCGCAGGAGGCATCCCATCGACCTGATAGGTATTGAACGGACTCTCGTAGTAGAGATCGTCACCACTCAGCTCTGGCCACCACTCACCCCAGGTTCCCATCGCGTACTGCACCGTGGGATCAGCTTCGAGGCGCCAGCCTTCCGCATAACGCTTCAAATAGATGTCAGCGATGATCGGACGCTCCTCGCCCACCTGTGCCTCACGCTCGACAAGCGACGCAAATGTCAGCACCTGATTCAGCGAAAGCCCCATCTCGGATGCTCTGGCCCTCATTTCTGGGGTCACCTTCGAATCGAAGTTACCCAGCATCGACTCGATGATCTGAGCGGGCGGCGTATCAGCCCGGAAGTTGTAAGTGTCCGGAAAGAGATACCCTTCGAGCGACGTCTGATCAGGTCGATCCGCCAGAAACTCGAACGCGCTCGATGGGAATGAGCGCACAGCGTCCATAAACGCATCTGCCCCGCCGTTCAGGCCCAGTCGATCGAGCTCCTCGGCGATTTGCTCGGTTCGCCATCCTTCGATAACCGTTATCGTTAGCGTAGGATTGTCGGTGGTCCGGGCGACACTCTCTTCTGACGTAATCAACTCGATAATCTCGGAAACGGGCTGGCCTTTGATCAGTCGATATGTGCCTGGCTCGAGGGTCTTGCTTTCGACACGCAGTCGTGTCTTGAAGTACATATCCGTTGCAATGAATCCTGCGTCCTTGAGCTTCTTGGCGACGTCATCGACATCATCAGCGGCACGAATGGTGATCGTGTAGGGTCGTCCAACATCATTGGGCGTTGCCTGATCTCGATAGTAGTCAAATGCACGCGCGCCACCGAGGAGCACAAGCCCGGACATGACCACCACCGTGGCAATCTTCAGAAGTTGTACGAACCACTGCACCATTTGGAATTCCTGGAATCAGAAAATCGCTTTTCAACCAGACAGCCGGGTACGATCCGAACCGCTCGCAGGTTGCCAATCGATGATTGTATCGCCCCCAGTTGAGCGTCGCAATGCTGTATTCGTTTCCCTCATGACCTGGGATACCACCGCATGAGCGCTCGAGTCGTTGCGATCCTGGGCCCGACGGCTGTCGGCAAAACGAGTCTTGGCATTCGGCTCGGACAGCACTTCCAGGGTGAGGTCATCAACGCTGATTCCCGCTATCTCTACCGTGGCTTCTCGATCGGTGTGGCCAAGCCATCGCTGGCTGAGCGGGAAGGAGTTCCGCATCACCTGATTGACATCCTGGATCCGAGCGATGAGATGTCCCTCGCTCTTTACCAGGAACGCGCAAATCAGGTCATTCGTTCCGTGCTCGCCCGAGAAAAGCTTCCGCTGTTGGTCGGAGGCACCCCGCTCTATGCCAATGCGGTGATCGAAGGCTGGTCGATCCCAAACGTGCCCCCGGATCCCGCATTTCGAGCCTCGCTTCAACAACGAGTAGATCGTGGCGAGCTCCCGACGCTGATTGCCGACCTGACCTCCATTGATCCTCAGTCAGCCCAACGAGCCGCTGGCAATCCGCGCAGAGTCATTCGCGCCCTCGAAATCTACTCGCATACTGGAAAGACGATGACGGAACTCCAGGGAAAGACGCCACCAGCATTCGAGACGCTCCAGCTTGGCCTCTGGATGCCTCGTGATCGCCTGGTGGAGGCCATCGATCGCCGGGTGGACAAGCAGATTGCCTCAGGCCTGGTCGACGAAGTCCGCTCCCTGATCCGGAGCGGGGTCGATCCCAACTGTCCCGCCTTCTCGTCAATTGGCTATCGGCAACTTCTCCCCTATCTGTCTAATGAGACACCATTGTCAGACGCGATCGACCGAATCAAATACGATACGCATCGATATGTTCGCCATCAGGAAACGTGGTTGAAAAAGATCAAGAGCCTCATCCGAATCGACGTGACCGCCTCGAACTGGCAGGATCGCTGCATCGACCTGGTCGAACGATTCCTCTCGGAAAAAGGTGAGTAACCCGCCGACATGAACGCAATGAAGCCCTGCGATTCATCCATCTCGACTGCTTCACCCCCAGTCGATCCTAAACCCGCCATGCGGGAGATTGTCATTTCCCGCTGGTGGAGCACTGTGCGTCTCCCCGATTCCCTAACGGCTACAGACGGTGCCTCATACTCGATTGTCTTTCGAGGAACCTGGTCGCACGGACTTGGCCCCGATTTCCGAAACGCCATGATGTCCGACTCCCATGGAAATCTCCGAACTGGGAGCATCGAAATCCACCGCAACTCGGGCGACTGGGAACGTCATGGCCACGACCGTGATCCCGCGTACAACGATGTCATTCTCCACCTGATCCTGAACGATGAAGGCGGAAACACAAGACGAGCAGACGGTGCAATCGTGCCCGTCGTGCTACTCGATGAGTCAAAGGTCGGCTCATCTGAATTCGCTGTGACAGAAGATTGGAGCGTGGTCGGTGGCGATACGTGCGCCGAATCGATTTCTGGAAATTGTCCATCGCGAGTCCGAGAGACGATTTGGTCAGTTGGCGATATCAGGATGGCCAGCAAAGCTGCCCGCATCGAAGCACAGCTTGCCAGCGATGAACCAGCAACGGTGCTCTACAGAGGGTTGATGGATGCGCTTGGGTACTCATCCAACCGGGAAGGGTTCCGGCAGCTCTCGAACCGAGTTCCATTGTCGTCTCTGGTCTCACTCCTGGGCACGCAGCGGACAAAAGACCGTCCAATAGCAGCAATATCGTTGTTGCTGGGTGCGGCCGGGTTTCTGCCGCTTCCCGCTCAGCTATCCGAAATCGCAGGGCTGTCGCCAGCGGATGCTCTTGAGGTGGAAACAAGATGGAACCAACTGGGCGAAGCGTGGCACCACGACCGTATTGCCCCGTCGAACTGGAATCTGACTCGTGTGCGTCCTGCCAATCATCCTGTTCGCCGAATCACCGCTGCTGCGCTGGTGGTTGCGCGCATGGAATCCGGGCTCATCCATACCCTGATCGACGCACTACGGAACGAAGACGACCCTGTCTCTCTACTCGTCGAGGCGGCAACCTGGCATGGACAGGCCCTCCTTGGCAAGGGCAGAGCAGGCGAAATGGTGGTCAATGCCGTAATTCCGTTCGCCATGGCCATGGCAAATTTCGCCGGCGACGATGACCTTGCCGAGGCAGCAGGAGCGTACTGGGAATCGATGCCTGCGAGTGAAGGGAACTCCGTGGTCAGGCGCGCATTGCACCAGGTTGCCGGTCAATCTCGCATTCCCGGCCTTGGAGCTCGCGGACAGCAGGGCCTCATTCAACTGGATTCTGCACTTTGCGCTCCACGGCGCTGCTTCGAATGCCCGATTGCCTACCTCGTCGTTCAGCCAACCGACAAACAAGCCGATCGAGGCTCACCGAAACCGCCATGAAGATCGATGATGCGATACTTCATCTTTGCGAGTAGCTGAACGAAGAACGGGAGATACGCCTGTGCCATCAACGCCAATCCTCGACGCCCATGTTCACATCTGGGACCCAGCAAAATATCGAATCCCCTGGCTCGACGGCATCCCTACTCTCAATCGGCGCATTTGGCTCGAGCAATATGCAGAAGCGATCAATGGGTTACCAATCGAAGGATTCGTCTATCTTCAGGTAGAAGTCGCACCGCCGTATGCGATCTTCGAAGCACGTGAGCTGGTCGATTTGAGCCGCGAACACCCTGTCGTCGCGGCGATCGTGCCGTGGGCTCCACTCGAATTTGGGGACCAAAGCCGCACCTTTCTCGAACAGCTCGTCGCGCTCGGACCTGAGATCAAAGGCGTTCGCCGCATTGTCCAGGATGAGCCTGATCCGGAATATTGCCTTCAACCGGGATTCGTTCGCGGCAATCAAATTCTTGGAGAGTTGGGGTTGAGCAGCGACATCTGCTGCAATTTCAGGCAACTTGGACCAAATGTCGAGCTCGTTCGACAGTGTCCCGAAACGATGTTCATCCTCGATCACATTGCCAAACCGGATATTCGCAATGGCACATTCAAGCCCTGGGCAGATCTGATGAGTGAACTGTCACAACTGTCAAACTGCTATTGCAAGATCAGCGGCGCCGTCACTGAAGCGGATCATGAGTCCTGGAGCATCGAGGACATCAAGCCCTTCCTCCTTCATGCAATCGAAGTGTTTGGCGAGGATCGAATCGTGTTTGGTAGCGACTGGCCAGTGGTCACTCAGGCAGCCGCCTATGCCCGCTGGGTCGAGGCACTCGAAGAGATCACCCACGACCTTCCCGAGTCAACGCTGCAGAAACTGTGGCGAGACAACGGTCGCCGATTTTACCGAATCGATTCGGACTGAAAGGGGCTGTTCGCCAATGCCGACTGCGACTGGCCGTGTGACTCAGGCTCAGCTTCGCGATCTGATCGACTCCTCCGAAATCGATACCGTGATTAATGCAATTTGCGACATGCAGGGTCGCCTGGTGGGAAAGCGGATCGCGGGTTGGTATCTTCGGGATCACGCGCTCAACCAAGGAACGCACTTCTGTACCTACCTGCTCGGAAACGACATCGAAATGAACACTCCGGACGGTTTCCAGCTGATGAGCTGGGAGACCGGGTACGGCGACTATCTGGCAGTACCCGACTGGTCCACGGCCAGAATCCTTCCTTGGCAGGAGAAAACTGCACTGGTGCTCGCTGACGCTGTTGACGAAATCTCCGGCGACCTCGTGCCAGTCGCGCCGCGTTCGATCCTCAGGCGTCAGCTGGACAGGTGCTTCGAAGCGGGACTGCATCCCCGAATGGCAAGCGAGCTCGAATACTATGTGCTTGACGAAGATTTCGCATCGGCCAAATCGAAGGGATATCGCCAGCTTCAGTCGGCGGGATGGTATAGCGAGGACTACCACATTTTTCAGGGGACGAAGTTTGAGTCGGTTCACGGCTCGATTCGCCGCCTGATGAACCAGGCCGGAGTACCGATCGAAGGTTCCAAGGGTGAAGATGGTGCCGGCCAGCATGAAGTGAATGTGCAATATGCCGATGCGCTCGAGGCTGCTGATCGAACAGTCCTCCTAAAGCATGGAGCGAAGGAAATCGCCTGGCAGAAGGGCCATGCCATCACCTTCATGGCCAAACCTCACCACGACTGGACCGGCTCGAGCGGGCACGTTCATGTCAGCCTGTGGGACGAGTCCGGTACCAGGAATCTATTCCATGGCAGCGAGTCGACAATGGCAGATACGATGCGATGGTTTCTGGGGGGGCTACTGGCCCATACCAGAGAGCTCGCGCTGCTCTTCGCACCCAATGTCAATTCGTATAAACGCTTTGCCTCGGCGAGCTGGGCCCCCGTCAACATCCTCTGGGCCAGAGACAATCGAACGGTCGGTTATCGTATTGTCGGGTCAGGTTCCAGTCAGCGCATAGAATGTCGATTTCCTGGTGGCGACTCGAATCCATACCTCACCTATGCGTTCCTGCTCTCGGCCGGGCTGGACGGAATCACCCGCCACACTGAACCACCCCCTGCATATGTTGGCAACGGGTATGAGGCATCTGACTGTTCTCGTGTTCCGTCGTCGCTGCGCGAGGCGATCGACGAATGGCAGGCCAGCCAGTTGGCCAGAGACGCGTTCGGCGAGACTGTCTGGGCACACTACCTGAACGCAGCAGTAGTAGAGCAAA
>JBGTJM010000152.1:0-2701 GCA_041745115.1 Thermomicrobiales bacterium | reverse complement strand
CCGGTATTCTGTCGGTTGAACACGCCCGCCAGCGCGCCGATCACGATATGAAACCCGGCGGTGAAATCGGCAACACCTACTGCTGTGGCAAGAGGAGGGTCGTCAGCGTTCCCGGAAAGATAGCTTGTCCCGGAGATCGCTTGCGCAAGCAAGTCCTGCCCTGGTCGTGTCACATATGGCCCTGTCTGGCCCCAGCCGGAGCTTGCGACATACACCAGTTCCGGGAATTGCTCGTGGAGCGTGTCATAGTCGAGACCCAGTCGAGTCATCACACCGGGCCGGAAGTTCTCGGTCAGCACATCTGATGCCCCAATAATCCTCAGTGCAACCTCTTTGCCTCTCGGATGCTTGAGATCGAGGGCTATCGAGCGTTTGTTGCGGTTGAGCGTCAGGAACGAAACGCCCTCGCCATTTACTGAAACATTGGCCATCGTCCAGTGGCGCATCCAGTCGCCTTTCAGCGGCTCGATCTTCACCACGTCTGCGCCCAGGTCACCAAGTATCTGGGTCGAGAATGGACCCTGGGCCAGTTGGGTGAAGTCAGCGACTCGAAGTCCTTCGAGGGGACCGGGCATGATGGGTTCTCCGTTCTATGATTATCCGTTGAACAATGGTGAAAGCAGACCGCCGTCCACCCGGTAGCATCCGCCCGTGCAGAACGAAGACTCGTCGCTGCCAAGGAACAGGACGAGATTGGCGACCTCGTCGGCAGTGCCTACTCTACCCAACGGATGGAGCCTTCCCCATTCGGTTATCGCGCCCTCGGGATCGCCGGCTCCAAACGTATCTGCGGCATCCTCGAGCATTGGGGTCCTGATCGAGCCAGGCGCAATGCAATTGCACCGAATGTTCTCGTGGGCGTGATCGAGCGCAATTGTCGTCGTCAGACTGACGACACCGCCTTTCGATGCTGCGTAGGCCGAGACGGTTTTTTGCGACGCGAATGCTTGCACCGAGGCCGTATTCACGATCGATCCGCCGCCCCGTTTCCGCATTTCCGGTATTGCGTACTTGGCAGTGAAAAACGATCCTTTAAGGTTGATATCTATCTGGAAATCCCAGTCATCTTCGGTCAACTCCTCTACCGTGCCATAACGAACGACGCCAGCAGAGTTGAACAGGACATCCACTCCCCCGTAGGTCTTCACCGCATGAGCCATCAAATCCTGAACATCCTGAGATTTCCGCACATCGCAATGAATACTGGTAGCGGCTCCACCCGCTTCTTCGATCAACCTGACTGTTTCGGTGCGGGCCTCTTCGTTGATGTCGCCGATGACGACCGAACCACCTTCACGGCCAAACGCCTGTGCGCAGGCTCGGCCAATTCCCATTCCGGCACCGGTGACGACGACGACTTTTTGGTTGAATCTGCTGTTTCGATCTGCCATGGTTCGCAATGTCTCCTTGTGAAAGCGTGTCTACAAGACCGGGAAGTGGAGAGGGGCACCAGCCACATCCATTTGTGCGCTGGAAAGATGCCAGCGACAGAGACTGCCAACGACCAGAGTTTTTCGATCCTTGCCGCAAAAGGCCAGGTTGGTCGGGGAGGCCAGGGTGACGCGCGACCAGTCAGAGACCAGCACGTCGAGGTCGCCGCCGGGAGTCAACCGATAGATGATATCTGGCGAGTAGCAGCTGATGTACAGGTTGTGGTCTGCATCGAAGGCAAGTCCATCTGGAACGTTTCGGGGCAGTTCGATGACCGTCTCGACCTGACCGGGAGTGCCTGTGTCGTCTAGAGATATCCGCACGACACCAGGGAGTTGAGAAACAATAACGTAGAGGTGAGATCCGGTCGGATGCAGAGCGAGGCCGTTGGGAAACACATTGATCGCTTCCGTCAGGACGTCCGTCGAGCCATCAGGCTCGATCCGGAACACGCAGCCATTCTGTTTGTCCCACTCCCCTGAGTCAGAGACATAGAGGCGTCCGCTGGCATCAAAAACTGGGTAATTGGGCGTTTGCATGGGGCGCGAAGGTGTTCCACTGGAATACGTGCTCACATGTCCATCGCTCGTCATCTTTTTCACGGATTGACTTGCATTATCGCAGGCGTAGACGTTGAATTGTGCGTCCAGGCACAGTCCGAGAATGAATCCGCCGGTGCTTCCTACTTGCTCGACTGCTCCACTGTTACCGATGCGGTAGATTTGCCCGGCCTCACCGCCAGCGTAGACCGTTCCGTCAGGTCCACTAGCTACGCCTTCCGGGTGATCGAGACCCTCCGCCAACGTACTGAACGCTGTGATGTCCATGATGGAACTCGGCGGTAGTGATGCTGTGATATCCCAATGCGCTGGTGACATTACGCCTCCTCCGAAAAACGAACTGTTCCATCGAGTTCGAGACTGGATACCTTCTGGCTTCCCTCATAGAGCACCGCAGCAATCGTCGCGCTGGCGGAGTCTCCCGGCGAGAGGGTGCGTTGCATGGCGGTCTTTTCGGACATGGTTACCAGGCCATGTCCCGGAAAACTCGTGTTTGGTTCGATCGCCATGACCCAGACCCCCTTGTACCAGGGAAATCCAGGGCCAGCGTGGAATTCCTGCCAGAACCAGGCGCACGGAAAATCGTTGCGATCCCAGGCAAGCCCGGCGCCAATGCCAAGCTTTGGGTTCGATATCCCGTACCAGGCGGTGGCATTATCGAAGTCGTGCAGATAACACATGGTAGCCCGCTCGATCGTCTGGTCCGGCAA
>JBGTJM010000151.1:0-3253 GCA_041745115.1 Thermomicrobiales bacterium | reverse complement strand
GAAGATCAGACCATCATTCTGGGCGGCCATGTCCGGTTGCAAGCCACCGAACTCGCTTCCACGTCAGCAGATAGTGCAATGCTGCGAAGGTCAGCAATGTCTCGGCAGCCGCTCGAGAACCGGAAATCCAGATTCCGTACGCGGAAACGACGAACAGTGCGACTTCGATCGCGAGTCGTATCTGACCCGGAACTGGAACAATCGGGGGCTTTCCGGCGCTGTGGTCGTTTGGAGCGCGGAAGACAGCCCAGATCAGTGCACCGAGCAGAGGTAGCGCTATGGCGGCAATCCATCGGACCACCGTGTTGTCCACTAGCGACCAGCCCGCGTATGCAAGGCCGGCGATAGCCGACAGTTCAAGGGCGAAACGGATCAGAGCCTGAAGCCAGTTCAGCGATGAATCGTTCGGCCCGGTGGCGGGTTCATTCCTGGTCACCGCCGACTCAAAGCTCGATCTCGCTCCATCGGTACTCCAGACCCTCGGGCGCTTTGCCGATGATCAGACAGGCATTCTGGCCGCCAAGTCCGAAACCGTGTTTGGCCATTGTGTGAAACGCGAGCGGTCTCGGTCTACCGCTGACGACATCGAGCGGGATTTCAGGATCAGGGTTCCGATAGTTCCTGGTTGGCGGAATGAGCTGATCGGACAGGCTGAACACTGCCATAACTGTCTCGATTGCACCGGCGCCACCCATACAATGGCCAATCGCGCCCTTTACAGACATAACCGGAATCGATTCAGCTCGCTCGCCAAATGCAAGCTGAATGGCCCTGCTTTCCGCGACATCGCCTGCAGGAGTGGAGGCAGCGTGCGCCTGGATATGGCCGACGGCGTCAGGAGTAACGCCGGCATCGGACAGTGCTGCGTTGATGGCAATCGCAGCTCCATGGCCGGCGGGATTCGGGGCGATGGGGTGATAGGCATCATTGCTCGAAGCGAATCCGAGGATTTCCGCATAGACACGGGCGCCACGGGCCCGGGCAAACTCGTAGTCCTCGAGAACCAATGCGCCGGCTCCCTCGCCCAGCGCGAAGCCGGCCCGGGTGGCATCGAATGGCCGGAGTGCTTCCTCGGGCGAGGCGTTGGAGTCTGTGACGAGGGCTCGCATGGCCGCGAACCCTACGGTGCCGAGGGGATTGCCAGTCGATTCGGTTGCTCCAGCGATCATCATCGGGGCCTGACCGTAGGCAATCGCGTGAAAGGCTTCACCGATTGCCTGAGTGCCAGTGGCACAAGCTGTCGAAACCGTATTGGACGGACCCATCAATCCGAATCGCCATTGAACGGTGTACCCCGCCATGTTCAATGGAAATTTGACGTGAAGGTGAGGGGAAACGCGGTCCGGTCCGCGTTCCTGATATGTTGAGTAGGCGGGAATGAGGTCGTCGTACACTCCGCCGACACAGGTGCCAACGATCGCGCCACCGGCGCTGAAGTCGACGATCGGTTGTAGTTCATCATCGAGGAGTCCCGCATCTGTCAGCGCCTCGCCAGCCGATTCCAGCATCCACAGGGCGAACGGCGAGGTGTTGCGGGCGGTTTTGGGGTCGAGGAAGTGGTTCGTTACTGAAGAGTGATCGACGGCTCCTCGCACTGCACAGGAGAATCCCTGCTCGACGAACCTCGGGTCTGTGACAATCCCCGATCCACCTTCGAGAATCGTTTTCCAGGATTCTCTGGCTGTCAACCCAACCGATGTGAGAGCGCCTACGCCTGTGACGACGACTCTTCGACGCGCTGAGGCAGACCCGGACTGGAGGTTTGCTCCGCAATGGCTGCAGAATCGATCGGTTTCTCCGACCGCACGATCGCAGGCCGAACAGGTACGAGATGCGGGCGAGGAGATGGTCATTGACGAATCCTTGATGGACGCGAAGAGAACACCACGCCTGTTGAGCGTCACGCAAGAACGCAATGACCGCGCCGATGTGCGTGTATTCGGGCGAAAGTATAGCGATTTCCATCGAACACAGTGACGCCCGAGCAAGCAAGTGCTCGCTCGGGCGTGAAACCGTGCCGATTGCTGCCGAGGTTTTCCGCCGTGACCGCAATCGACAAAGCCACGAGTCGGTGAGGATTCAAAGGCAGGGACGGAGCAGTCTCCGTCTGCTTAGGGGTTGAATAGAGGATGTCATGTGTCGGGCGATCGGCTAACACCGCCTGCAGAATGCCACCATCAGCTATCGCAAATGCGAGAACTGTGAGCAGGATGTTCAGTCAAGCGAACATCCCTCCTTCCCTCAATTGTCAACGTGCGTCGACAACAGGTGTCTATTCCGTATAACGCTTCGAGAAGGAGAACGGACGAATGGGGAAGTAGCTCATGCTACAAATCGTCAGTCACGCTCATCCATGAGCAGGACTTTTTCGCCACCTGTTTCGGCGACGTGGCTAACGCCGGTAGCGAAGTCGATTGCCTGAATCCGGTCCAGACTTAGCCGCACCAACGGTGGGCCGTCTGCAGGACCAAGATCGATGAGGATTTCTCCCGTTTTGAGTGAACGAATGACTACCGCCCCAATGACTCTGCTGACCTCGTGTTCATCCATTGGGTCGAGCAACATATTGTCCCCCGATCTTTTCAGGACGTTGGGTGCAACGCACACAAACTGCCGGAAAGCGTTCGCGAATTATTGACTATCGGAAGAACCTCATGAATGGTCGAGAGGGTAACGATTTGCCAGTCAATCCCGTTGCACAATGGGCACTTCGTTATCATCTGAGTCGTCTTCGTAATCATCAGGTATGGACCCGGAGTAGACCCCAACAGCACTCGCGTATCGATACACGCTGTTTATGCCGTCTCCCACGTACTGACCACCATTTCGCTGCACGTCTTGCAACGCGAGCTCGATTTCTTTGAGTTCAAGGGCGGACAGTTGATTGCAATCAAGTGCCGGACCTGCGCCGCGCACGAGCAATTCGGTGGTTGTGGAGGAGTTGCCTGATGGTTTGTGGCCGGTGACGCTGCATACGCTGCGTTCTTCCAGCCCGGAGGGAACCGGGAAAGCGCCCGAAATCGACTGTCCATTTGGGCCGGCAATCAACGATGCCCATTGCTGATTGTTGTGAACCTCCTGCATCATCGCCTGCCAAATCGGTCCAGCACCTTCAATTCCATCAAGCGTTGGCAACTCGATCTCAGCATTTCCTGTCTGGGAAGTCTGGCCAGACCAGACACCGACGGCCAGAGCCGTGCTATAGCCCATTGTCCAGATGTCTTTCCACCCATCGGTCGTTCCAGATTTGGCC
>JBGTJM010000150.1:0-4944 GCA_041745115.1 Thermomicrobiales bacterium | reverse complement strand
GCCGGGAATCATCGACCGACGTTCGGATAGCGTTGACTGCCTCGATGAACTCGGACAGTACTGGATGGTCGACGTAGTACTCGTCGATTCCAGATGCCGGGGGAGGAATAGGCTGGCACATAAACAGAACCTTTCTCGGATGCCAATTGAACGTCCAGCGGAACACGCTGTCGGGTCACTACCAGATTGTCGCATGGAGAAGGTCGCTTGCTCGGAATGGACTACTCACCCAGATAGGCCTTGCGAACGGATTCGTCTTTTCGCAGATTGTCTGCGGTGTCGCTGAGCACGATCTCACCGGTTTGAAGGACATAGCCCCGGTTCGCCACACTCAGCGCCATCAGCGCATTCTGCTCCACAAGCAGAACTGTCGTCCCCTGCTGATTGATCTCGGTGATGATGGAAAAGATCGTCTCCACCAGAATGGGCGATAGCCCCATCGAGGGCTCATCCAGCAGCAAAACTCTCGGTTTCGCCATGAGCGCCCGGCCCATTGCCAGCATCTGCTGCTCGCCTCCCGACAACGTCCCGGCCGGCTGCGATTCTCGCTCCTTCAGGCGGGGAAAGAGGGTATACACCCGCTGCAGGTCATCACTGTCAACAGTTCCATGGATAAAGGCTCCCATTTCCAGGTTTTCCAGAACCGTCATGCGGGGAAACACTCGCCGGCCCTCGGGCGACTGAACCACGCCTAGCCGCGGGATTTCGTGCGCAGGGAGCGTGTGCAGCGGGTTCCCAGCCAGGGTAACCGACCCGGAGCGGGGATTCATCAGTCCCGAGATGGTTCGCAACGTGGTCGTCTTACCGGCGCCATTCGAGCCGATCAGGGTCACGATTTCGCCCTCACCGACATCGAGCGAAACCCCTTTGAGGGCGTGGATGTTGCCGTAGTAGGCGTGAACATCCTGCAGCTGCAGCAGACTCATCGTGAGAATCGCTCTGTGTTGGTCATACCGGGACCCTGTCCGGGACGACATCTTTGCCGCCGATTGCCTCCGCAGCCCCTTTGCCGAGATACGCCTCGATGACCCGCTGGTCCCGCTGCACCTCGGCAGGCGTCCCTTCTGAGATTTTCTCGCCGTGATCCAACACCGTCACATAGTCCGAGATGCCCATAACGACCTTCATATCGTGCTCGATGAGCAGAACCGTCAAGTCGAGCTCCGTCCGCATCCGATCGAAGAATGCGGTCATCTGCGCGGTCTCTATTGGATTCATTCCCGCCGTGGGCTCATCGAGCAGGAGCACTTTTGGCCAGCTTGCCAGGGCCCTCGCGATTTCCAGTCGCCGCTGATCACCATACGGCAGGCTCTTGGCAGTTTCGTGCCCCTTTCCGGATAGGCCAACGTACGCCAGCCACTGCCGGGCTTCCCGCCTCGCTTGCCGCTCTTCATTGGTAAACGACGGAAGCTTCAGCAGCGCGGTCAATGGATTTGATTTCAGCCGTGTGTGCATACCGATGAGCACATTCTCGAGAGCGGTCATGTTTGCAAATAGCCGAATGTTCTGAAAGGTTCTCGATACCCCAAGCTCGGCAACCTGATCCGGTCGCAGGCAGCGGCCATTTGCCGAGTGCATTGGCTCACCGTTCAGCGTGATCTCCCCTTCCGATGGGCGGTAAATTCCCGCGATAATGTTAAAGAATGTGGTCTTCCCTGCCCCATTCGGGCCGATCAGCCCCTGGATCGAACCGCGGGCGATTTCCAGGTCCACATTGTTTACGGCAATGAGCCCGCCAAACCGCCGCGTTATTCCTGACGCCTTGAGAACGATGTCCGCTCGCGTGGGTGCGCCGGCTCCGGATTCGTCTATTCCCACGGCCGTCATAGCCGTCCCTCGGTGTGCAGGCCATCGTCGCTCCGCGTATCGAACAGGCTCTGCTCTTCTTGCTCCAGGATCTCGTCCAGTTCCGGACGCAGCTCCGCCCTGCGTCGTGCACTGGGGAACATACCCTCCGGACGCAACAGCATCATCAGCACAAGCGCCAGGCCGAACACCAGAAACTTGTCCTGTGTGAAGTCATGCTTGGCCAGAAACTGCACACCAATCGATTCACCCAGCCGGTTCACCGGCGGTGTCAGCTCCTCGGTCAGGATCCGGTCAAAGAAGCCGATCATCAGCGCGCCGGCAATAACCCCGTAGATATTTCCGATCCCGCCGAGAATGACCATCGAGAGCACCGTCACAGAGACGATGAACTCAAAGTTCGCTGGATGCACATACTGGAAATAAGAAGCAAAAAGCGATCCGGCAAATCCGGCAAACGATGCCGAGATGGCAAACGCCCAGAGCTTAGTTCTGACCAGATTGACCCCGACGCTCGCCGCGGCAACCTGGTCTTCCCGCAATGCGGCCCAGGTCCGGCCCATACGAGAGTTGTAGAACCGGCGAATCATCAACAGCGACAGCACAACGATGACCAGAATCAGCCAGTACCAGTAGTTTTGGTCTGTGGGAGAAAACGAAATCGTCCTACCGAACAACGTAAACGAGGGTGGGCGGCCAATCGGGTTGACCCCGGCGGTACCATTGGTGATTTCGTCCGCATTGAGAAAGAAGTTCGGGACGATCTCACCGAAACCAAGGGTGACGATCGCGAAATAGTCGCCGCGCAGCCGCAGCGTGGGGGCACCCAAGATAACCCCGGCGACGGCGGCCACGATCCACGAAAACGCCAGGGCCGGCCAGAAGCTTTGAAGCCACTCCGGCACATAGCCAGCTTTGATGAAATAGCTGCTGGGCGATGTCAGAAATCCCATCGTGTAGGCGCCAATGGCGAAGAACGCGGCGTAGCCAAGATCGAGCAATCCGGCATAGCCCACGACCACGTTCAGGCCCATCGCCAGAATCACATAAATCAGGATCGCCCCCCACGAACCAAGCCGGCCCCATCCGGTCCATTCGTCGATGAGCGGATAGGAGGCAAACGCCGCGACTGCTACGAAGAGCAGGATGTTCTCCCGGTTTTCCTCGAAGAATTGTCGTAGAGGTGAGGGCAGCTTCAGCGGTCGGGGCAGCGTAGTGGCAGGAGCGGCCATCGGCGTCAGACTTTCTCAGTCGCGTGTTCGCCGAGGATTCCAGAAGGCCGGAACACCATCGTCACCACCAGCAACCCAAAAATCAGCGTCGGGGTCCATTGAGCTCCCCAGTAGCTGAAGTACTGGCGGACAAACCCGTCACTGAAAGACCAGACGAGGCCGATGACGAATCCGCCAATTACGGCTCCCGTCAGATTCCCGATCCCTCCCAGAACAGCAGCGGTAAATGCGAACAATCCATAGCGGAACCCCATTCCCGGCCGGGCGGAATTGTTGTAATAAAGCGCGATCATTCCAGCGGCGCCAGCAAGCGCCCCGCCGACGATAAAGGCCACGGAGATCGCCCGGTTCACGTCGATTCCCATCAGCGCCGAGGCATCGCGGTCCTGCGCGGTGGCGCGCATTGCCTTTCCGGTTCGTGTCCTGGCAATGAACCAACGAAGCAGGATCAAAAGGGGGATCGTCAGGCCAAGCACGGCAAGATCGAGAGGCCGGATACGAATCCGCGTCTCCAGATTGAACCACTCGGTCAAAATATTGTATGTCCGGTACTCCGTCGGAATCAGCGCCGGCGGAGAAATCGGCGGAGCGCCGCGCCAGTAGATTGCGATCTGCTGAAAGATGAAACTGAATCCAATCGCGGCAATCAGCGCGGCCAATCGGGGAGCCTGGCGCAGTCGCCGGTAAGCGATGCGATCGATTCCCCAGTTCAGCGAAGAGCTGAACACCATTGCCCCCAGGAGGGCAACGACCGCAATTCCCACGATAGCAAACCAGCTGCTACTGCTATCGACGGATGACGCGGCAACGACCGCAAACGCAAAATACGCGCCCATCATGAAGATCTCGCCGTGGGCGAAATTAATGAGCTCCACGATCCCGTAGACAAGGGTGTACCCCAGCGCAATCAACGCGATGAGCGCACCATTTGCCATGCCGATGATCACGTATTGCGCAAAGAGTGATGGGCGATCGATGGCACCGTAGATCAGGCCCACCGCGACCAGCGCCAGTACGGCCATCCCGACCACGTCGAACGCCCGATTGAATTCGACCCTGGGTAGGGAAAGGGCCCGCACTACCCCCATAGCGTCACATGGTGCATCTCAGGCATTCCTCTGGCAAACCGCGAGCCGGATCCAGACAATCCGGCTCGCACCAACGTTCGATAGACAGGCGTCTACGAAATCGCCTGCTGGAAGGAAATGATGTCGTCGTTGATCTGGGCCAGGCCGATGACGGGGTTATCCGGATCACCGGTTTCAGTGAAACTCCACTCGCCACCGAGCAGGCTGACAAAGCCCTCAGTTGCGAACATCGCATCCAGAATCGCTCCTCGGTCCTTCTCACCGGCTCGCTCGATCGCCTGCAGAACCACCACCATCGACTCGTAGGCATAGACGGCATAGGCATCAGGCTGCTCGGTCTCGCCCAGACCCAGTCGCTCCCGGACACGGGTGACGTAGTCTGCTCCAGGACCGCCAAGTCGCTCCAGTTCATCCGCGGTATAGCCGCCAAAGGTCAGCCAGGCCTGCTCTGCGGCTCCGCCCGATCCCTGTACGAACGTATCGCTGATCAGGCCATCCGGGCCCATAAAGGTCACTTCGTCAGGCGGCATCACGCCGCGCAGGTCCTGCGTCAGCTTCGCCGCATTATTGTCGATCGTGGCTCCAACATAGACGATGTCTGGCCCCTGATCGGCAATAGAGGTCATCAGGGCCTGGTAATCGGCCGCTCGCGGGTCATAACCCTCGAAACCGAGGACCTCTCCGCCTTCCTGCTCGAACACGATGGCGAAGATCTGAGCCACACCCTTGCCATACAGGCTGTTGTCGTGGAGCACATACGCGCGCGAGCTTCCGTTGTCGTTCACGGCCCAGCGAGCACCTGCTCCACCCTGGACGTC
>JBGTJM010000149.1:0-5639 GCA_041745115.1 Thermomicrobiales bacterium | reverse complement strand
GCCCGGATCATTCGATCGAGTCCGCTCGCCTGATGTGTAGCCCGCGTGTTGACAATCCGCCGGCCGAGAAGCGACTGGTTCACACCGCCGCCTCCAGCAACTCCCGAGCTCCGGCATCAACTGCCTTTTTGGCCAGGTCGGCACCAAGGCCTAGTGCATCGTTTTCGCTAGCACAGGAACCAGTAATGCAGGAATCGATGGTGCTTGCTCCTTTGACCGCACTCACGCGGCCCCGCAGCGTCATCGAACCACCGTGCATCGTGCCATGAGCCGAGACCGGGATCGAGCAGCCCCCTCCAAGTCCAGAGAGAAATGCCCGTTCAGCGCTGGTGCAGAAGTGGCTGATTGGATGATCTATGTCGCTGATGAGTTCCCGCACCAGTCCAGACTCCCGGCACTGAACAGCAAGAGCTCCCTGACCAGGAGCGGGGAGCATCACTTCGAGTTCGAAATCGTGTGAGTGCTCGATCTTGATTCCCAGCCGGTCAACACCGGCTTTCGCCAGGACAATGGCGTCAAAGTTTTGTGATGGATCGAGCAACTTTTTGACCCGGGTTTCGACATTCCCTCGAATCGATCGAGGTTGCAGATCGGATCGAGCTGCCATGAGCTGGGCCGAACGTCTCAAACTGCTCGTGCCAACCACTGCCTGAAGTGGCAGCGACCATAAATCGTTCGCCCGGCTGCAGATCAAGAGATCAGACACATCACCCCGTTCGGGAATCGCACCAATCACCAGTCCATCCGGTTGAGCAACCGGCAGGTCCTTCAAACTGTGGACTGCCACATCGATTGCTCCTTCGAGCAGCGCGTGCTCAATCTCCTCTGTGAACACACCTTTGCCGCCTATCAGGGGCAATGGTGATTCAATCAGTCGGTCGCCCTCAGTTTTGAAGATCACGATAGTGATCGTGAGATCTGGGTGAGCAGTAATGAGTGCTGAACGTACTGAGGTTGCCTGAACCTGCGACAGTCGCGATCCACGCGCTCCAATTCTGATGTGTCGCATGTGTAACGTTTCACCTCTACCCAATCAGGCAGAAACCTAGCGCGACGAAGAGGACTTTGCACCCTCCGAACATTCGCAATACTTGCTAAATGTGGGCAATACTTGGTACAGACCCGGCGAGTGGGCGGCAAGGATTCTCTCAGGCGAGGGTGGATTGCTCCATCCGCACTTGCGATGGTCGTGCCGATGCACCAATCTGGCAACAGCTGACCGGGCAAATGTCGTGATTCGGCCCCCGAGTGCCGAGCGCTGCCCTCTCAGGACGATCGGAGGTTCGCTCGACCACAAGGTCCCGGATCATTCGGACGAAATCGGGATGCGTTCCCACGGTCGGCACTCGATGGAGACGCAGTCCCAGATCACTGGCCACGTCCTGGGCCTCGGTATCGAGATCGAAGAGCACTTCCATATGATCACTGATGAAGCCAACCGGGACGATCACGACGTCAGACGCGCCATCGTCCCGAAGCTCGCGCAGTTTGTCGAGAATATCAGGCTCGAGCCACGGTATGTGCGGAGGTCCGCTGCGGCTCTGATACGCGATCTGATGCTGAGGAAGTCCGGCCAGTTCTGCTATCAGTCTTGAAGCTTCGTCGAGCTGGAGCTCGTACGCGCAATGCCTTGCCATACTTAACGGAATGCTGTGTGCAGTGAAGACAAATCGCGTTGTTGATTTTCTCTTTTTTGGAATCCGCTCTATCGTCTCGCAGACAAGCTGAGCCATCGGTCCAATGAACCCAGGATGGTTGTAGAACACACGAATCTTGTCGAACTCCGGAGCTCCGGGCCCAACTTCCTCCTTCGCTCGAAGCACATCCTCTCTGTACTGTCGGCACCCTGAATATGAACTCATAGCTGAAGTAACAAATACGAGCGCACGTTGAACCCCATCACGAGCCATCTGTCGAATCGTATCGGTGACGAAGGGTCTCCAGTTGCGGTTTCCAAAGTAGATGGGCAAACTTACACCTGATTTGTCAAACTCATCTTTCAGTGCGAGGATGAGCGCCCGATTCTGGTCGTTTATCGGGCTCACTCCACCG
Source organism: Thermomicrobiales bacterium (assembly GCA_041745115.1). Lineage (GTDB taxonomy): Bacteria > Chloroflexota > Chloroflexia > Thermomicrobiales > UBA6265 > JAHBVL01. Next base: position 3,587 of record JBGTJM010000149.1, on the reverse strand, counting down.
AAGTGCAGGTAGTGTTCCGAAACCTCAACTAGTCGTTCTTTCGGAACGTTCCGTCCGCGTGTTACGTTCTCCAGGAAGGGCATGACATCGTCAGGCCCTTCTGGTCCTCCGAATGAAAGCACCAGCAGAGCATCGTAGTGCCTGGCTTCGTCATCAAACCGCCTCGTATCCTCTGAAGTAGCTCCCTGAATCGTCATTGCTTATTCCTCGATGTCGTGTCTCTCACCACGGGTCTGGCCGGGATAGTCGCCAGGCTGTTCTTCCGGACCACGCTCTTCGCCCCATTCATTCGAGGCTCGAGCACTTCGGATTATCAGGCACATAGTCGAACTGGTGTCGCAAATAGGAGACCACTCACGGCAGTCTCTGCTGTCGGAGCCACAGGCCTTCTTACGCGTCGTCTACTGTCTCACAGTCCAAGGGCAGCTTTGCCAATAACTGTCAGCGCAACATCGTCCATAGGTGGATTGCCAAGACCAGCCCGCACATCCCGAAAGTAGCGCTCCAGCGGATGACGCTTGAGTAGCCCGGTTGCTCCAACGACCCGCAACGCCTGGTCGGTAACGGCAATGGCATTGTTCGTCGTGATGTACTTTGCTGCCGCGACGCGCCAGGCGAGCTCGGCTCGCTGCTCCGGACAGTGCTCGAGTAGCTCAGCTGTTCCGTAGAGCACCGATTGTGCCTGGAGCAGAAGCATTTCGATATGCGCCATTCGATGCTGAACGGTCTGCAATTCGCTTACCGGCGCTCCGCTCATGGCAGTTGGCTTTCGATTTTGGCAATAGTGCACCGCAAAGTCCCGCGCCGCCGAAGCGATACCCAGGTAGACAGCGCTGCCAAGGAGATTCCATGCATTTACCTCAGGAGCCGCAGGGTCCTTGGCATTGAGAATTCGATGATCTTCGGGCACGATTACGTTCTCGAAAACCACGTCGTTGCTTCCGGTAGAACGCATGGACATGCTGTCCCAGGTCTCCTCGATGCGAACGCCCGGCGTGTTCATCGGCACCAGGAACAGTCCCCGTTGGACCGAACCATCAGCTTCATCGACAGACACTTGAGCAAGTGCATAGGTCAGAGCTGGAGACAATGTCGACCATGTCTTCCGCCCGTTGATCCGCCATCCACCTTCGGCGCGATTGGCCGTGGTTGCATACATGCCGCCTCGGCTGGGACTGCCCATCTCAGGTTCGCTGGCCACACCATTGATCAACGCCCCGGTTTCGACCACGTCCCGCAGGACCAAGCGTTTCAGGTGCTCGGGCCAGGCAGTGGAGCTCGCGATGTTGACGATACTGAGGTGGTGCATCGTTGTGCCAAGGGCCACAGATCCGTCGCCTCTCGCAAGCTGCCCCTGCGCCAGCATCATCTCGATCGGCGAGGCACCTCTGCCTCCGTAGATTTCGGGAACTGCGAGTGCGAAATACCCAGCCTCCCGCAACGTCTCAAGAGTGTCAAAGGGGAACGAGTTCTCACGATCGTGCCGATAAGCGTTGGCGTCTGCAACCTGTGCCAGTCCATTTGCCAGAACGACGAACTCTGACTGGCGATCAGTTTGTGGATAAGGAAGCGGTGGTGCTGAAGACGAAAAACTCTCAACGCCGGGAACTACCATCATCTCGTTGCAAACTCCTGAGACTATAAATCTGCCTCCAGAGTTCAGCATACGACATGGTCGCAGGCTCGTCGCGCGGCTTTCGCTTGGCGCGTTTCTCTTCGTGGATTCTCTAAAACACCGGCGGCGAGGCGTCTGAAGTTGCTCCGGCCAGAATCTTGACAGGTGACTCTATGGTCACGTATCATCTCGCTGCGATGGAGGAAATGGAGCCCGTATTCAAAGCGCTGAGCGATCCGAACCGCCGACTCTTGCTCGACAAGCTCCATGAGCAAGATGGGCAGACCCTGTTGGAGCTTCAGGGTCACTTGCCTGCGATGACTCGATTCGGAACGATGAAGCACTTGAAAGTTCTCGAAGAGGCCGGCCTGGTGATCACGCGCCGATCTGGTCGAGAAAAGCATCACTACCTCAATCGTGTGCCGATCCAGATGGTGTATGACAGATGGGTCAGCAAATACGCCAGAACCTGGACGCGAACGCTATCCGGTCTCAAGGGATTTCTGGAGGACTCACTCATGGCAGAACAGGTCACGCACATCTTCGAGGTCTATATCAATGCCACACCCGAAAGGATCTGGCAGGCGCTAACCGACGGCGACATGACTCGACATTACTACTTCGGAACAACGGTCAGTTCTGAATGGTCGAACGGTTCGCCCTACTCCTACACCACCCCGGATGGGTTTGCGATGCTCGAAGGGACTGTTGTGGAGGCCGATCCGCCCAAGCGATTGGTAACAACTTTCAAGGCCAACTGGGAAGGAACCGAGAACGATCCGATCAGCACTGTGATTTTTGAAATCGAACCCGCGGGCCAGGTGAGCAAGCTGCGCCTGACCCACGAAGGGCTCCAGGCCGGCAGCCCGCTCACAAGCGGCGTTCGCGACGGCTGGTCTCAGATTCTCTCGGCGATGAAGACCCTGCTCGAGACCGGCAAACCATTGCCTCTTACGCCAGCGATGTAGGATCTCTAGGTAGTCCGAGATTTTGGGAATACCGAACGCAAGCACGAGAAGGCTCGGGAGCATCTGCCCGGGCCTCCTCTGCCTTGTGCCAGCAACTTCTGGCAATCCACTCACGCTATACTAGCAACTATATTATAGTTATCCCTCAATTGTCAGAGTGATGACTTCGAATCCAGGAAAGAGCGGAATGATGGCAGAATCAAAAACCTTCAATGAGCAGATCATCGATGAGTTTCGCGAGAACGGTGGGAGAGTCGGCGGCGTGTTCAAGGGCACGCCATTGCTCCTTATGACGTCGAAAGGCGCAAAAAGCGGACAGCCACGAACCACTCCCCTGGCGTACACGCGAGACGGCGATCGCTACGTCGTCATTGCGTCCAAGGGAGGAGCCCCGACGCACCCAGACTGGTACTACAACCTGACGGCCGATCCAAACGTCACGATTGAAGTGGGATCTCAGACACTCCAGGCCGTGGCCATCGAAGAAACCGGTGAGGAGCGCAACAGGCTCTATAACCAGATGGCAAACGTGATGCCCGGATTCGCTGAATATCAGCGAGGAACAGAACGCCTGATCCCGTTGTTTACCTTATCGGCAATCAACAAAACCGAGTAGCCACGTCTCAAATCCACTCTCTGCGGTATCCTGCACGAACGTTTGTTTGATATTCGCGCAGGAGCAGGAACAAAATGGTATTTGAGCTTGGGCGGCGAAAGCTGCTCGCTGGAAGTTTTCTGGCAATTCTGCTTTCGTTCGTTGCCGCAGCCGCAGTGTTCTCCTCACAGAGCGCTACGCCGGAAGCAGCCGCTCCACCGCCCGTCGTCCGCGAGGCTCTGGTCACCGGGTCGCCCGAAAATGCCCCCGGCCAGGCCCTCCAGCTCGTCCGCTATGTGATCCAGCCTGGCACAACACTCCCGGCCCACACGCACCCAGGCATGCAGATCGCCTGGATCGAGTCTGGGGTGCTGCACTATGTCGTCGTCGAAGGCGGTGAGATTCCGAT
>JBGTJM010000148.1:0-3842 GCA_041745115.1 Thermomicrobiales bacterium | reverse complement strand
CGATCTGAGAAAATTGCCATCGTTCTGGAGGCTACCGACGGCGGTGCATCAACTGGTTGCGGACGTTTTCTATTCTGCGGGGAACCGATCGAAGGCTGCTGGACTGCTGGCTGACATGCGGACGAAGTTTCGGCCGCGCCTTCTACCGCCGGTGGATCGCAACGAGATCCGATGACGGGCATTCGTTTAAGAATCGGTGGCGGTCAGCCGGGTGATTGCCGGACCGTGCATCTCAATGTACCGCTTGGACCGTAGCAAAACCTGAACCATCGAGATTGGAGCGCGTTGATGACGAATACAGTACGGCTCGCGTCGGCGCCGATCAATTGGGGTATCGAGTCTTCGGACTCCCCTGGCAACCCTGACCCAGATGAGCTCCTGGCGGCTGTTGCCGCATCGGGATATCAAGGGTGCGAACTTGGTCCATATTCATATTTTGGGGATAGTCTCGAGCAGGTATCGACCAGATTTTCAAGTCATGCTCTCGCCGTTGTGGCGATCTGGATCGACATTCCACTTGCTACAGAGCTTGACGAACAATACCGAGCCATCATCGTTTCAGCCGCCGAGCGACTTCGCGACCTTGCCGCTGAAATGCTCATCGTCAGCGATCTGTTGACCGAAGATCGATTGTCGATTGTGTCGCGTGTCGAGCAGTTTCCTGATTCGTGGTGGACGGACACCCAATGGCAACGCGTCCGCGAAACGCTGCTCGAGATCGAGCGCATTGCCGCAAATCATGGGCTTCGGCTGGCTGTGCATCCACATGTGGGCGGCCATATCGAGACGGGTCAGGAAATCGGGCACCTTCTCGATGCCATAGATGGTACTGGAGTCGGTATCTGCCTTGACACTGGCCATATCCAACTGGGCGGCTCTGACCCAATGGCGATCTTCGAGATGGCGGCAGATCACGTTGTGCACTTGCACGCAAAAGACATCGATGGGTCGATCTTTGCGCAGTTGAAAAGCGGGGCTTTGCACTACGTTGAGGCCGTTGGCAAAGGACTTTACTGCGACCTTGGTTCGGGAATCGTCGACTGGCAACGATACGCAGAAAATATCTCGAAGGAGGGGTATTCAGGTTGGGTAGTAGCAGAGCAGGATCGCTTGCTTGTGCCCGGTCTGAAATCCCCGTTCGACTCGAACGATCACAATTTCACCTTTCTGCGGGATCTGATCCTGACGTAATCGTCGACAGTTCGCTGTGTTGATCAGACAGTCGTCAGGCGATTCCAGCCCAGAATTCCTCCAGGTTGGTACCTGATTCAACAACAAGTGGTAGGCTAGCGGTATCCGAGCGTCGACGGTAGCAGTCATTTAGACCGGTCCGCGTATGTTCTGCCTCACCTGCGGTACACACCTTTCTGAACGTTTTCGCCCCTGTCCGCATTGCGGTGCTCCTGCATCCAGGCCGGAAGAGGCGGACGGACAAGGGTTTGCTGGCAGACCTTATCGGGCAGGCAGTGCCCGGTTGTGGCTGCTCGGGATACCAGTGTTCATTGGGCTGGTGCTGGTCGCGGGTCTCGTCGAGCACCAGCAACACCTCCAGGCAAAACGCGATATTGCTTTTCAAAACTCTGAAATAGCGTTCGCTAATGGAGATTTTCTCGCAGCGCAGAATGGCTTTGCTGCACTCGGGGACTATCGAGACGCCGATGAGCGGCTTGGTGAAGTTGCACTTGTAGCTGAGCCGCTGCTGGAGCGGATGCAGCTGGCAGAGAACGCCTATCTGCTCCGCGACTACCCTGCGGCAATTGAGATGCTTGTTCTCCTGATCGAGGACGCACCTGAATTCCGAGCGGCCAATGAGTTACTGGCAAGTGCCAAGGCTGCCTATCGGGGCGAGTTGCTGCTCAACGCTCGCCTGGCAGAGACCAGTCGTGACTGGGTTGCGGTCGAACGTGCCTTGGTCACCGCGGCATCATTTTCGCCGGATGATGAGGCGCTTGAGATTCGGTTAGCGCAGGTTTGGAACAACCATGCGCCCATCGTGTTTACGCGGGGCGGAGCGGTGTTTGTTTCATCGCCGTCTGGAGAAGATGAACGGTCACTTACGGCAGACGTCAAGGCCCGGTGGCCATCCTGGAGCCCTGACCGATCCCGAATAGCTTTTATCGTTCCGACCGAAGGTGGATCGCGATTCGACGGAACCATAGTGGTAATGAATGCAGATGGTTCTGATCAGACGATGCTCGTCGATCGGGTGATGCCGTTCAGTGCTCCGATCTGGAGTCCAGACGGCACCAAACTGACCTATCCGAGTGTCAAGGAATTCAACGAAGACTTCTTTACTGGCCGAATTTCGCTCCAGCTTTTTGACATCGAATCCGGGATTGAATCGGATCTGACTGGTGAGCGGCTGAATCATGTCACCGGCGCTACTTTTTCACCAGACGGTGGGCACATCGCATTCGTAAGTTTCGTCATGGAGCGGCGGCGAGGTGGCGGGGTCGATCTGATCGATGGCGACGCCTACATCGTCGACATCAATACGCTCGAACTGACGAATCTGACTGAAGGGATGATCGAGGAGGAGAACTGGATCAAGTGGTCGCCAACGGGCGATCAGTTGGCGATACTGACCAATCCAGGAGATTGGAGCAATCCGAAGCAAATGCAACTATTGCTCGTTGAGGTTTCAGATCCCCGCTCGCACGTCGTTCTCTCGACGGACTGGCAGCTTTCGATTCCTGTGTGGTCGCCGGACGGTTCCAGGATCGCCTATGTTCAAGGGGGCGACACAATCCGAATCTGGGGACCCGCAGGCGAGGAGTGGGTCAGAGTCAACGGTCAACTCTCCCCGTACTTGTCCTGGTCACCTGACGGTGCGTCACTCTTCGCCCCTAGTGGTCAATCGCCTCATCCGTCGTACCTGATACCTGTTGATGGAAGATTTGGTGAAGTACGCCCGGTGCGGATCGACTCTGATGGGCTCAACGGTGGAAACGGTGCGCCAATGTGGGCACCGTTAACCAGGAATGGGTATCCTGAGTCCAGCGATTGATCGCGGTCAGCGTCCGTTTCGGATTTCCACAAATTCCAGACTTCAACGCCTGAACCCGGGGCCGCATGCTGTAGAGTTTTGCGGAGTATCGGTGTGATTAGGATGAGCCGTGTTACTGCTTGGAAGCCGCGAAGACAATGCCCATTTGGGGTTTCTTCCCGCTAGGTGTCCGAAATGCAAGAAAGAGAGTCTGCTTGCCGTTTACCTCGGCAAGCGCAAAGTGACCTTTGCCGCTTTGGTGTCATTGCCGGTGGAGGAGCGGGTTTACCTTGAATGCCTCGAGTGTGGGGCGAAACTCGGGGTCGCACCGGATCAGGAATCGGCAATCCGACAGCGAATGGTGTCACGGGAGCGATTGGCGGGCCTGGCCTCGGGTGCCTCGCAACTCGATCAGAACAGTTCAGATGAGCCGTCGACCCGTACCGCGTACCAAATTCTGCAAGTTGACACGAGCGCTGAACCTGAAGTCATTCAAGCCGCATTCAAGCGGCTAGCGCTCAAATATCATCCTGATCGATCGACCGAACCCAATGCCCACGAACGCATGCGAGACTTGATTGCTGCTCATGCCGTACTGTCCGACGAAGAACGCAAGCGACGTTATGATCGCTCGCTGGGAATAGTCCGTCCGCAGGTCGTGGTACGCCCACCCGCAATGCGGGCTGATGAGGTCTAGCCCGTTGGCCTATGACCTGAGAATGAACTCCGGCAGGCCATGTTCAGTATCTCTGGCGTGATCGAGATTCGGGCCGAACTCGGCCACTGCGGAGGCGATTGCAACCGAGACTTGATCGAGCGAGGCCATCACTGAATCGGCCCAATCGGCCTGCATTCG
>JBGTJM010000147.1:0-5542 GCA_041745115.1 Thermomicrobiales bacterium | reverse complement strand
TGCTGCGATCGATCGGCTGTCCAGCGGTGCAGCAGGAAGTTCATTTGCGGCAGTATCCGGTCGATCGGAAATCATCGGCTCCGTCTCCTGGTGCATTCCCCGAGTTGCGGCCAGTCGCCCCAGTCCCGATCCGGTTGGCCTTCTCGAACTTACTCCAAGGCATCCGGACCTCCCCGCTTCCAACAGCGTACAGCGCAAAACGTACTACTTCATGGTCGCTCACAGCCTTGTGCAATCCTACTTCGGACAAACTAGCAGGCCTCGCATCGCTCGCCATTCGCTAGCTGCCTCAACTATCTGCAGCAACTCCTGCAATCTCTGTCAGCGGCAACTGATTCAGGACACTTTCCGGTCCACGCAGGGGCGACCAGAGCAGCAGCGCAAAGGCCGCGAACATCCCCAGCTCACCAATGACAAGTGTCAACGGCAAACCAATCATCGCCCCCAATGCACCTCCTGCCACCGAACCAAGTGGTTGCAGTCCCCGGGCTGTGAAGACAAAGGTCGCGTGCACCCTGCCTTGCGCTCGCTCGTTAACCCGTCGCTGCCGCAAGCTGATCGCATTGATCGAATAGATGAGCAGCGTCAGCCACTGGAGAAACTCCGCCCCAATGATCAGCGGCAACGCGCCCGTTGGCACCACAACAGCAAGCGGCACCAGCATGCCTGTCGCCCCAAACGCAAAGAGCGACCATGTCAACACCCGGCCGGTGCCGAATCGCTCCTGCAGAGGAGTCGCCGCAACCGCCCCGATCAACGCCCCGACACCACCGATGGCAAACACGATGCCTATTTCGGCCGAACGAAGGTTCAGATCACGCACCATGTAGAGCACGTAAACCGCCAGAAACGCCGCGCCGAAAAAGTTTGTGAACATCGAGACCTGCAGAAGCGGCCGCAGAATCAGGTCGTTACGCACGTACCGCACACCTTCCCGCACGTGTGACACAAACGACTGCCCAACCTCCCGGGGAGGCGGCGCTGGCTCCGGTTTTCGGATCCTGCCGAGCAGGATGGCCGAGAGACCAAAACTCAGTGCATCGATGAGCAGCGTGAGCGGACCGCCGATCGCCGCGAAAAGCGCCCCACCAATGCCCGGACCCACAACCTGCGCGCCGGAGGTCGTGGCCTCCAGCGCACTATTGGCCCGAACAAGCTTCTCCCGCCCGACCAGGCTGGGCACATAGGCCAGATATCCGATATCGAAGAAAATCGTCAGTGTGCCTGCTGCGAATGCGATCGCCGCCAGGAGCCAGATGCTGAGCAAGTCCGCCGCCGATGCCACCGGAACGGCCCCGAAAAGGAGAGCTCGCCCCACATCGGCTACCACCATGACCGGCTTTCTCCGCCGTCGATCGATCCAGGCTCCCGCAAACAACCCGAATACCAGCGCAGGTGCCTGTCCAGCAGCGGTCAGAAGACCAATCTCCAGCGGCGTTGCGCCAAGCGTCAAGGCTGCAAGCAGCGGAATCGCCAGCATCGAGAGCTGGGTGCCAAGCTGCGAGATGCCCTGAGCCGTCCAGAAGTATCGAAAGTCTGTCTGGCGCCAGAGTGAGCCGCTCATCGCGCGGCTTCCCCACCGTTGCTACCATCCTCTGAGCATTTTTCTGATTCAAGACATGAAGAACTGGAGGCAGCCGAAGCTTCCCGCCACCCCAAAATCGCGAACTCCATGACCACTCACTTCCTTTAATAAGGAAGGGAGCGCCGAATGCGCCTGCCCTTCCGCTGTCCACCTGCGCAAATAAATCAGGACAGCGGAAAATCTTGCATCCGGATGAAATCCATCATTTCTCCAATCGGCGGCTCACGGGGTTGCGTCCGCCCAGGCACGTTCAGTGATCACGTGAATTCTAGCGAATCAGAGCCCCAATCAGCGAACACCACGCGGGACCCGCCGGCGTCTGATTGCTCTGATCGTGTGAGCGAGCTCCTCGTTCTTAAGTGACGCCATTCCCACCTGAAACACTGCCTCAGCACAGTCGTCGAGACTCCTGGCGCCTTCTCAGATTGCCGACTCACTCAGAACGGATACCCCTTCAGCCCCTGCAGTCCCTTCGCCGCAGAGATCTCCCCCATGTGCAAGCCCGTATCGAGCAGCATCACATCCAGCAAATAGGAGAGCGGCTGCATGCCAATCCCCCAGCTCGAGAGATCGATCTCACCATCAAGGTCAGCCTCCGAGAGCCCAGCCAGGTAGGCATCAGTTGCGCCATACACCGCCGCCGCATACGCCCGTGCATCGTCCAAACTGATCTGGGCCGATCGCGCCCATTCCGCCCAGTCTCCGGAGGGAGCTGGCTCACTCACACCCGTCTTGCCTTCAAACTCCGTCGCCATCAGCGGAGCTTTTCCTCCCAGCATGCCATTGAAGATCCCATCCTCACCCTGCAAATGGTGGATGTAGTGAGCACCGGCAGACATCGCTCGTCCCGCAGGCTGATAATTCGCCTGCTCGTTCGTCATTCCCTCGACCGTCGACTCGAGCCACTCGTGCGCCAGTTGATACTGCTTTCGATACCCCTCTACTCGGGATGTGGCCATGAACTCCCCTCTTTCCGTTTGACTTCCAGTTGACTCGGACCGCGAGCGATGCGTTATCGCTCAACGCAAGCAGAACTCTGACAGGATTGCTGGACTTTCGCCAGAGCGAATACGATTTCACACCAAACCCGACTGGTCGTATTGCCCCCCTGGTCGAAGCCATGCGGCGAGACTCCTTGATCAGGATTCCGGGTCGTACATGATTTCGCGGACTTCCTGAGTGCACCGGCAGGCGACGGCGAGCTTGGTGGCCCACTCGAGCGCCTCCTCGCGGGAGGGAACCTCGATGATCGAGAACCCTCCGATGACCGCCTTGGTCTCAGGCATCGGACCGGCAGTGATCGTGCCATCGGTGGCGACGATGCCTGCGCTTTGGGTTCTGAGTCCGCCGCCGAAAATCCACACGCCCGCGTCCTTAGCCTCTTGGACAACCCTGCGCGAGGCCTCGGACACGGCGGGAAGATCCTCTTCGGGAAAAGTCATCCATCCGTCATCGAACGAGATCAGAAATCGCTGCACGTCACAACTCCTCGTCCCGGCCGCGTTGACACGGCCACTCCGTTGATTCGCGTCGCCTTCGGAGCCCCCGCTTCCGCCCCACAAACACGTCCTACCGGCTCTCAGTCGACGCGCTGCGCTCGGTTCCAGTGGCTGCCGGATTGTATCCTAGCGACCGCAGATACGCAGCATTCACCTCCGCGCTCCGAAACGGCGACACGCTGCTCCGGCTTTGCTCCACCACCACCCAGCCCGGAAACTCCCACGAGTCCAGCTCCGTCAGGATCGCCCCGAAATCGATTCCCAGCGACCCCTCACCCATCTCCACGAACGCCCCACGCGCCCAGTCCTTCAGATGGATATACGACGTCCGCTCCCGGTACTTCCGCAGATGCGCCAGCGGGTCCTCATCCACCAGCGCAATATGACTCGCGTCCAGACAGAGCGACAGCACTTCTGTACTCGCCATCAGCCGGTCGATCTCCGCTTCCGTCTCGATCGTACAAGCGACATGCGGGTGATAGGCCACATCCACGCCCATCGACTTCCCAAACACAGCCATCTCTTCACAGAATCCGGCGACCTCCAGGTACTCCGCCTCGCTCGGCGGCCGCCACCGCAACCGGTCCCCACCGATCAGCCCAAAGTGGGCCGCCCCCATCTCCGCCGCATAGGCAATCTGGTGCTGCATCATGGTCAGCTGCGTCCGGTCCGCCGGCAGTTTCACCGCCCCAAACGACGTCGCCACCTGCAAGCCACCCAGCTGCCGTTTCAGCGAATCGATCGGCCCCAGCCAGTCCAGCGAGTGCCAGAACAGCTCGACGGCATTCCACCCCGCTGAGCGGATCTCCCCAAAACACGCCTCCAGATCAGGCGTCGTCCCCCAGTTGATCGTCGAATACGCAAAGTGAAGATTCGATGGTTTCTCCGGCACGTCTACCCTCAGCCTCCCTTTGTGAGAGGAATCGCCCCTCCCAAACTCCAATAGTTGTCGTGGGACATACCGCCTCTCCTCCGCAACACCACAGTCCTGATCGCCTGAACTTCAGACACATTCACGGAAAACCGCCCGGTCGACCGTTGTTACGACCGGGCGGTTTCGCGTCATGCTACGCTGGGGATGTCTGGATCACAAACGGATAAGGCACCTCCACCGTCTGATCGGCAAAGGACAACACCCCGGTCGCCAGATCGATCGCAAAGGTCGTCACCGAGCTGGCGCCATAATTGGCCGAGAAGAGCCAGTTCCCCGCCGCATCGAAGGCAAAGCTCCAGGGCACCTCGACTTCGTCCATCGTATGCCCAATGAGAGTCAGCAGTCCGGTCTCCGGATCGATCGCAAACCCGACAATCGCGTCCCCTTCGGGAGTGACCATATCGGGCTGCCCGCGATTGGAGTTATAAAGGAAGAGACCAGACGGATGAATCAGAATCTCGGCGGTACTCTTCGTGCCATCGAATGGATCAGGCACAGTCGAAATCGTTTGCAGATTCTCGCCGATCGTCCCCGTAGCCCCATCATAGGCATAAACGTTGATCGTGGCATCGAGCTCATTCACCACGTAGAGCAAGGTGCCTTCAGCGTTGAACGCAACATGACGCGGCCCCGCGCCCGGTGCCGCAGCAGCTGAGCTGACCTCGCTCAGCACGCCAGTGGACGTATCGAGGGCCAGAATCAGTGTCTCGTCGGTACCCAGATCAGCGACAGCGATGAAGTTGCCCGCCGGATCGAAAACCGCCGCGTGAGGATGCGACATCTCCTGCCGCGCCGTGTTTGGGCCCGAACCTTCCTGCACAAACTCACTCACAACCGGCTCGAGCGATCCATCCTCGTTGATCGGCAGCACCGTGAAGTTGGCGCCGTTGTAATTCGCCACCACCAGGAACCGACCCGATGGATCGACCGCCGGCTGCGCAGCCACGGCTCCACCCGACGACTGCCGGTTGATGAAGGTCAGTTCGCCAGTCTCCCGGTTGATCGAGTAGGCCTCCACCGAACCAGTCGTCCCACCTTCGTAGTCACCGATCACATTCACCGCATACAGAAACTGCCCGGTCGGATCGAAGTCGAAGAAAAACGGATTGTCACTCGGCACCGTCTGCACAAGCGTCAGGGCACCGTTGGCCGGATCGACGGACCACACCGTAATCCCGACAGATGAAGGATCGGCGCCATCCGCGATGGCCGAGCGAGAGTCAGAACCCACATATGCAAACTGCCTGCCCACGGCGACAGGACTCGACTCCGGCGACGCCACCGGCGTACCATCCTGGGCCAGCGCACTCATCGAAAACCCTCCAGCAGCCACAGCTGCCGATCCAGCAGCAGCCGATCTCAACAGCGTGCGACGTGAAACTTCAATCGACGTGAAAAACGAATCGCGCTCTGGTTGCATGCGTGTCATCGTGGACCTCCACCATCTTCAGCAGACCGCCGCCCCGTACCCCATCGGTATGAGCCGGCGACCTCGTTGAAACAGCATAGTGCAGATTGATCGAT
>JBGTJM010000146.1:0-5659 GCA_041745115.1 Thermomicrobiales bacterium | reverse complement strand
TGGAACTGCCCGGCATCCCCAACTTCACGCGATTCGTGAGCTGAAACCGAACCAGTCAACGCAACTCCAACGATCGCGGCAAGCAACGCTGCGCGACTGAACAGCGAAAAACATGGTTTCATGTTGGTATCTCCTTTGGTGCGAAACAGAAAATCCTCGGATCAGTTCCGCAAACACTGACTGAGAGTACATCGATGGAAATGAGTGCGCACCGGTGCCTGAAAGAAGCCTCAGGGTCGAAATCGCAGAATTGCGCTAGAACAATGCGCCCATTCCAATCGAGCATTGATCAACGGCAACCGACGACTACGCCAGGTGAGCTACTCGAATGGCTCCGTTCGAGGCGGAGGCGCTTCTGGAGAGGGTGTTCGGCCCTGCGGATCCATATGCTTCAGCAAGCGGAATCGAAAGCCTGTTTGCTCGGCGCTGGACGGAGGCGACGCTGGAGTGTTGAGAACTGAAACTCCCCAGTCAGACACCACGAACGCTGAAACGGTGAGATGAGGTTCATCGATTTCGAGTCGAGGCAGCGGAGTCGGGATCACAGAATGAACGTTGTCGCCATGGATGTGATTCGAAATTCGGGGCGCATGATGGGTGAAATCACCAGTTCCGGAGTCGTGCCACAGCTGCAGAAACATGTGTGGGTGTGGCGCAGCCGAACCTCCCCGGTAGGTGACCGGGGTACCCACGATGCTGACCGCCAGCATCACGAGCAGTATCCGGCTGATAAGGGCGCCGTTCACGGCTGCAGCTTCATTCCCGATCCAGTGCGGTGATGGAGATCGATCCTGCTTTGTCTCGTCGGAAGTTGATCGTCAGGATCATGAACCGACAGTTCCTCGTCTAAGAAAGTAGACGAAGTGCTCAACATGATCTTACCGCAGTTGATCCGGTCAGATAGATCGCGTTATGTGGCGCGAAGTGCGCTTCTCACGCCTCGATCCACCCCATACCAGGTCGATCGGGAGGGGAAATGCAGCCATCCGAGCCAATTCCGTCTTCGACCTGCACCGTTGTCGAATAAATGAGCGACTCGTAGTACGTGTTGTTGGGAATGGCACAGGCCAGGTGCAGATTCGGCAAACCTCCGCCATGCACTTCAGCCCGCATGTTGAACGATTCGGCCAGGTGGGCGACACGCAGTCCGCCGGTGATCCCTCCTTTGAAATGCGTACTCGTGCGAACCATATCAGCAGCCCCCTGCTGGATGAAATCAGCAATGTTGTAGTGACAACCGTCCGAAGTCTCCCCCGAAAGCACCGGAATCCGCAATTCCTCTGCCATCATTCGATAGGCATTGATGTTGAATTCCCGCATCGGCTCCTCATACCAGAGGAAATCGGCCTCCTGCAGGGCATATCCCACATAAAGCGCATCCACGAGGTCGAATCCAGCTGAACCGTCGTACATCAGGGCGATATCGGGACCAACGTGTGCTCGGAGGTCCTGACCCAATCGAGCGTCCCGGCGGGGATCCCCCCAGGCATGAAGCTTGATCGCTCTGAATCCATGATCAAGGCACTGATCGGCAACGTGCAGGAACTCCTCGGTCGTTTCGAAGGTAACCGTGCTGGCATAGGTGGGAATCCGGTCCGTGAAGCCCCCGATCACTTTGTACAGTGGCAATCCAGCGATCTTGGCCGTCAGATCCCACAGCGCCATGTCGATGACCCCAAGCGCATAGATTGGCAGCTCTTCGATCCGGTCGATCTCCCACACCTCATGCCACAGGCGTTCCTTCATCAGAGGATCTTTCCCTAGCAGCATCTCGGTCAGCCTCAACTCGAAGAGGTGCTCGATGATCCGGCCATGCCCACTATAGGCAACCCCGGAGACACCCTCGTCTGTCCTGATCTCGATTCGGGCGGTGATCGATCGCTTGTCCGAGCCGGGCAGCCCTTTCCGCCAGCGAAACGAATGCTTGCCCGGAGTTTCCGTTACGTCGATGTCAACACTAGTGATCTTCATTCGTCGAATCCTCTCCTCGCCCGTGATTCGTTCCTTGACAGGGAACTCTCGAACACTGATTCGCAGATCAACCGCGAAGCGCTCCGGACAAAATGCCCTGAGTGAGCCTCCGCTGGAATACAAAATAGAGAATGATCGTCGGCAGCGTCGCCAGCACAATGCCCGCGAAGAGCGGACCGTAGAGCGTCGCCGCCTGCGTGCGACGGGACATCTCGGTCAGCGCAACCGTCACTGTACGCATCTCGTCGGTTTTCAGGATCAGAAGCCCGTATAGGAAGTCATTCCACACCGCAATAAACTGCAGAATACCCACAACGACCAGGCCGGGAACGACCAACGGCAGCACGATCCGGAAGTAGATACCCATCATGCTCTCGCCATCGAGTCTCGCCGCATCCATCAACTCGTCTGGCACCCCAGCTGAGATGTACTGCCGCATCAGAAAGATGCTCAGCGGCGGCGCCCACCAGGGAATGATCAGTGGCCAGAATGTGTTGACCCAGTTGAACTCGACCATCAACAGGTAGAACGGAATGATCGTGGTCTGCCCATTTGGCAAGATTGCGGTGATCAATACGACGTAGAACATCCACCGCTTGCCCGGAAACTGCCGCTTGGCAAAGATGTATCCAATCAGCGAGCTGAAGAAGAGCACACCCGTGGTCTGGGCCGTGGCGATGATCACACTGTTTCGCATGTACGTCAGAAAAGGAAACCGTCGAAACAACTCGGTGTAGTTCTCGAAAATCAGCGTCTGGGGCCAGAACTGGGGCGGGATTTTGAACATTTCGCCGCGATCCATCAGCGATCCGGAAATCATGAAATAGAAAGGCGCGAGGCAGATTATCGAAACAACTACGAGAAAACCGTATAACAGCACTCGGGTGAGCACAGAACCCGCCGAACGTCGACGCGCTTTCAGCAATCGCGTATCTGCATTGTCCGCTTGGCTGCTGGCTGTCTCAGCGCTCATCAGATGGTCGTACCCTTGGTCACCTATTCGCCTCCCTTTAGCCGGGTGAGTCCGAGTTGTACGAAGACGACCACGAACATGGCGGCGCTCAGGATGAAGCTCAACGCGGCGGCATCACCGATCCGGGGGGCGCCTGTGGCCCCTATACCGATGTTGTAGATATGCAGGAGCGGCGTCAGTGTTTGATTTGCCGGGCCGCCACGAGTCACGACGTAGGGCTGACTGAACATGGTCATCACCTGGATCGTAGACGCGATCAGCAGGAAGATCACGATCGGCCGCATCAGTGGCAGGGTGATCTTCCAGAAGGTATTGAAGCCGGAAGCTCCGTCCACTTTTGCGGCGTCATAGATGTCCTGGTCGATCGACTGCAATCCCCCGAGAACGATCAGGGTCGAGAATCCCAGGCCCGCCCAGATGGTTAGAGAGACAATCGGGACATGGGCCAGCTGAGCGTCCTTCAGCCAGTTGTATGGTCCAAGCCCAACATGTGCCAGCAGACCGTTCAACCAGCCATTTGCTGTTCCAAAAACCAGTCGCCACACGATACCGATGACCACGACGGATGTCACGACGGGAATGAAGAGAATCGTCCGAAATGCGCCACGAAACCGAAGTTGCGGAATATTCAGAATCACCCCAAACATCATCGGCAGCAGAACGCCCAGCGGTACCAGGATGATGAGATACAGCAGCGTGTTGGAAAACATTTGCCGAGTCACGGAATCGTTCAGGACAAACCGATAGTTGTCGAGCCCAACCCACCTCGCCTCAGTGACGCCATCCCAACGCTGCAGACTGAGCACGAACGACCAGGCAATCGGGTAAGCGAAGAACACGGCAAAAAGCACAAAGAACGGCGCTATGCAGAGATACTCCGGCCAGTGCCGGGCAACTTCTGCCACCTTCATTCGCCTGCTGGACTTCGGGCTGGTTGCCTGGCTCGCTGCCAGGGTTGTTGCTGCTTGCGCCACGCCTATCCCGCTTCCTCGTCGCCGGTCACTCCAGTATGTGAAAGTGGTGGATGACTGCATAAGCGGTCATCCACTGTCAAAACCTATCCCTGATAGCGCTCGTTCAATGTCCTGATACGGTCGCCAACCTCTCGCATTCCTTCAGCGATGTCCACGCTACCGTCCATCATGGGAAGCATCGCAGCGCCGATCTCACCAAGTGCTTCTCCGAAAACGGGCTGCTTGTACCAGGTGCCGACATACTGATCGACCGCCTGGGTCCAGATTTCGTTGAATGCAAAGTCGCCAAACGCCTCGCTGCGAACGCTGTTCCATTCTTCGCTCTGCAGATACGGCAGGTATGGTGGCAGAATGCCCCACTGTCCGCATGCGACGGCGCCTTCCATGGAACCAAGTGCCGTTTCCATGAAGTTCTTCACTTCGTCCGGATGCTCGGTGTACGTCGTGGAAGCAATGGCAGCGCCACCCAGATTCGCTGTGCGGACGGAATCGTCACCAGCACGTGGTAGCAGCGCCACCCTCCAGGCACCGAATCCCGATTGCTCGTCGATCGCGTTGGGCTCGATTCCGAATCCGCGGTACCACACCGCATGTGGACCGGCGGCGACCTGGCCTGCACTGATCGCGGCGAAGTAGTTTTCCTCGAACTGAATCTCATCTATGGCCACATCGGCGTCGTACATCCGTTTGACCTGCTCCATGGCCATGATCCCTCGCTCGTCATCCAGCGTGATCTCAGTACCATCGGCGTTGGTGACCGCGCCACCGAGCTGGAAGAGAACGAAGGTCCAGTTCCAGGCGGTGTGAATGTCTCCAGTGGTCGGGAAATAAAGAGAAGCGGCGCCAGTCTCACCTTTGACGATCTGCGCAGCCTCGAGGAATTCGTCCCACGTCCAGTCGTCAGGTATTTCGATGCCGGCCTGATCCCAGAGATCGGCGCGGTAGTACAGACCCACGGTCGCGATATCGCCAGGAAACGCCGCGTAGGTTCCGGTCGAAGGGATGAAACACTCCTGCATCTTGCCAGGAGACAGATCATCCTGAAGGGATTCGACGAGCTCAGTAACGTCCAGCAGAATGCCGGTCTTGCCGAGCTCCTGAACGGCATCGATCTCAGGCCAGAGAATATCGGGAGTACCCTCGCCATTTGCAGCAAGGGTGGCCCGAAAGACGGCCATGTCGTTCTGTTCCATCATGTTCAGCGTGACGTTCGGATACTGCTCTTCAAAGATTGGCTTCACGAGATCGAAAGGATGGTTGGCGTGGACATAAACATCGAGCGTTACGTCGTCCTGGGCGAACGCCCGCGAACCGCCGAATTTGGGCAGAGCGAGCCCTGTCGATAGCGCCGCAGCGCCTCCAAGTAGCGATCGTCTGGAGAGTCCTCGAGGGTAGCGATACGTCATTTTTGACCCCTTCTGATGGGCGCACCTTTGCAGGAGCTACCCGTAACGAAGCATGTCTCTGCGACAACCTGCAGAAACGCACCAACTAGCGGCGTTCGTTGGAGTCGGCTCCTCCTTCCTCCGCGGAGTGTGCGGCTGTATCCGCCAGGAGCTCTGAAACCCGGTCGGCTGTGTAGCGAATGTGGGTACGCATTGCATCGGCTGCTGCATCTGCATCCTGCTCAGCGATCGAATGTGCGATCTCGAGATGGTGTGCGGCAGCGACTTCAGCTGATCCCGCGATCGAGGTAAACAACGACAGAACTTCCGTTTGCATGGCACGAATGGCGGCGAGC
>JBGTJM010000145.1:0-2163 GCA_041745115.1 Thermomicrobiales bacterium | reverse complement strand
CCCGGGAATGGCGCGAATACGAGCGGACGAGCACGGCGGTTCTGAATGCGTATGTGCGGCCAGTGGCGGCGTCGTACCTGGGATCGCTCGAACGTGGACTTTGGGATGTGGGCATCGGCGGACCGCTCGATGTGATGAAGTCAAATGGGGGAACGGCAACGTTCGACCTTTCGAAGCAGCAGCCGATCCATATGGTCGAGTCGGGTCCGGTGGGAGGAGTGATCGGCGCGGCCGCGATTGGCAAGCTGATCGACCATCCGAATCTGATAACGCTCGATATCGGTGGAACGACTGCCAAGTGCTCCCTGATCGAGAACGGAGAGATCAAGATATCGACCGAGTACCGGATCGAGCGAGACGCGCTGAATGCTGGGTATCCGGTCAAGGTTCCGGTGGTCGATATTGTGGAAATCGGGGCTGGAGGTGGATCGATAGCGTGGATCGACAAGGGACGCGCGCTGAAGATCGGCCCCCGAAGCGCTGGTGCGGTGCCGGGACCGGCATGTTACGGACAGGGCGGGACTGATCCCACAGTAACTGACGCGAATCTGATCGCTGGCCGTATCAATCCTGATTACTTTCTGGGCGGCGAGATCGATGTTAGCGTCGATCTGGCTCGGGAGGCCATGGAGTCGGTTGCAGAGCCGCTTGGGGTCGATGTCGATCAGGCGGCGTTGGGTGTCATTCGCCTTGCCAATGCCAACATGATCAATGCCCTCAAGCTGGTGTCAGTTCGGCGCGGATACGATCCTCGCGACTACGCCCTGATTGCGTTTGGCGGAGGCGGTGGGATGCACGCTGCTGCACTAGGGGCCGAGCTGCACATCGCCAAAGTGCTGATCCCGCCAGCGCCGGGGCACTTCTCAGCTTGGGGCATGCTGATGTCCGACGCGGTGCAGGATTTCGTGAGAACGCGGCTATTCCGGTCAGAGCCGGGATCGGAGTCCGGGATTCTGTCCATGATCGAGGAGATGCGAGCGAACGGCGAGCAGTATTTCGCCGATGCTGGTTACGATCGAGACAAGGTGGCGATGAGCTGCTTTCTCGACATGAGGTATCTCGGTCAGGAGCATACGGTGCGGGTTCCTGCCGAGATATCTGGACTTGATTCCGCGACTTTGAACGAGCGATTTCACGTTTTGCACGAGCGGGCATATACGTTTCGCCTCGACTCGGAGGTGGAAATCGTCAATTTCCATTTGACGGGAACGGTGGTCACGCCGAAGCCCGTCTCGACCCGAGCTGTGCCGCCGCAGGGTGAAGTCAGCATGAAAGCAACCAGAGAGGTGCTCTACGATGACTGGGGCCGACTCGCCAGCTCGGTGTATGAACGGGGCTCTCTCGGACCTGGAGTGACGGTTCATGGGCCGTCGATCATCGAAGAACCGGCCTCGACAACCGTTGTGTATCCGGGAATGACCGCAGGTGTCAATGAGTTTGGCAATATCGTGATCGAGACAGGAGTTGGGCGATGAGCCAGACGAGCATCGATCCGTTCACGATCGAAATCATCAAAGACGGGTTGAACGCAATTGGCGATGAGATGTTCGTTTCGCTGCAGCGAACGAGCAAGAGCCCGATCATCTATGAGGTGCTTGACTATTGCTGCGGGATCACTGATGAGCAGGGCAGGTTGCTGGCTCAGGGCAACGGTGTGGCCGGATTTCTGGGTACCTTGTCCTTTGCCGTTCAATCAGTTCTGGAAAAGTTTGGGGCCGATGGCATGCAAGATGGTGACGTGTTTGTCACCAATGATCCGTATACCGGCGGCGGAACGCATCTTTCGGACGTTTCACTGGTGGTGCCAATACTGATCGAAGGCATTCTGATCGGATTTGCCGCCAACAAAGCTCACTGGACCGAAGTCGGTGGGAAGGACCCCGGATCGTGGACGACCGACTCCACTGATATCTGGCAGGAAGGGCTGCAGTTTCCTTGCGTGCGCCTGTTTGAGGCCGGGGTAGCGAACGCGAGTGTGTTCGACATGATCGAGGCCAATGTCCGCACGCCGGACATGAGCCTTGGTGACCTCTGGGCGCAAGTTGCATCCTGCCGGCTGGGCGCCAGGCGACTGCAGGAACTCTGTGCGAAGCATGGCACTGATTTAGTTCGGGAGTCGATAACGATTCTTCTCGACTATGGCGAAGCGATGGTGCTGCAGGA
>JBGTJM010000144.1:0-5097 GCA_041745115.1 Thermomicrobiales bacterium | reverse complement strand
TGGCGGAACAAAACTCGGTAGTGACGGGAGTTGGCCGAACCGTTCACGAATCCACGAACCGTCTATTTGGCTGGTGCTGTCAAAGGGACGTTAGCTGTGTTTCGGTTAGCGGCGCTGAGGGCTCCACTACTTCAGCCGGTTGCAATATGCACCATTTTCGGTTGAATGAGGCTCACTTCGCCGCCCACTGAGTGACCCGAGTCAATTGCGTGCAGCTGAAGCGCCTCGATGCAGAAATCTGGATCGAGGGATTCAGAGTTTGACACAGTGTTCAGTTAGCGTTAATTTCTATTTTAGGTGATTCCTGCCACTTGAATACGCTCAGCCAGAGCGGTGGCCGCGCTGTTCAATGATATTCAGTAGTGCGACTGGTGCAGTTTACTTCAGCGTCCAATTTGGAGAATAGTCCCTTTATGCTCACTCCTGGTCGCTCGGTTGAGATTGCAACGGGTGACTGCGAATTATGTGGCGTGCCCACCTATGCTGATGACAACTACTGTGGCAATTGCGGAATTCGCCTGAAAAGCGATGGCCTCGGATCTCCTATCGCAATTCCCCAAACTCTAGTCGAGGACGGTGAATATGATGTCGACTGGGACTATTACGATCAGGTTGACGATGAAAATGGCGAGGAGCTCAGCAATGAGCAGTGGGCAGCCTGTAAGGAAATCGAATCAACTTCACAGAACTATTTCGTTACCGGTGTGGCCGGGAGTGGAAAGTCGTTCTTGCTTCAGCACCTCTCGAGGAATTTGAAACGTCAGCATGTCATCGTTGCACCAACTGCAGTCGCCGCGCTCCACTCAGGTGGCCAGACCATCCACTCGCTTTTTCAGTTTCCCCCGGATTTTCTGGATCCCAACGAAATCGATCCCAACTATCTCGCTCTCAAAGTTAAGGGGATTTTGCGAAAAATCGACACCTTGATCATTGATGAGGTATCGATGGTCCGGGCCGATCTCTTCGAATGTATGGAGCGTGTGTGTCGACTGGCTCGAGAAGACGACATACCGTTCGGTGGCCTTCAAGTCGTCGCATTTGGTGATCCATTCCAGCTTCCGCCTGTTGTGTCTGACGAGGCGCTGCATGACTACTTCGCAGACAATTGGGACGGAGCGTATTTTTTCAACGCTCCCGCGTGGAAGGAAGCGCGCTTCATCCCCATTGAACTGAAGCGCGTATTCCGGCAGAAGGATCGTGAATTCATCGAGCTGCTGAACAAGATCCGAGTGGGTATAGCGAGCGCCCAAGACTTACGGATCATTAACGAACGCGTGGTGACCCCCGATACTTTGCACGAGGAAAACACGATAGTTCTTGCAGGGAACAATTCAACAGTAACAGAGATTAACGCTCTTCGGTTGGATGTGTTGCCAGGGCGTTCGATTCGCTACTTGGCATCGGTAGAAGGAAGATTCGAACAGGCCACTTTTCCAACGGAATATGAGTTAAAGCTTAAGCCTGGAGCGCAGGTGATGTTCGTTGCAAATGACCATGAAAAGCGATGGCGGAATGGCACTTTGGGCAGAGTCGCAAAAGCCGAACCAGATTGCGTCAAAGTCGAACTTCCAACCGGTAAAGAGCACGAAGTTCACCGGTACCAGTGGGAAAAACGAAAGTACAGATACGACCGTCTGACAAGAAGGGTTGAACCTCGAACTGTCGCGCGTTTTTCCCAGTACCCAGTGCGGTTAGGATGGGCGATTACGATCCACAAGTCGCAAGGGGCAACGCTAGATTCAATCGTCGTCAATCTGACCGATGGAGCGTTTGCACATGGGCAAACTTACGTAGCGTTAAGTCGATGTAGGACTCTTCAAGGAGTACATCTAGCAGCGAAAATCTATAGTGATGATGTGATTGTTGATCCTAAGGTATCTCGTTTCATGAACGAGATAAGTAAGCAAGGAGAAACACGCAATCTGTCATCTTAATGCCTTTGATAATTGTCCATGCACTTTCTCGTTTGCTAGCTCTGTGATGCCCAGCAGGGAGAAATTGTTCAAGAGACGGCTAGTGTTGAAGTCGCGCTTCCCAGTGGACTAGGAAATTACGGCTTATCGCAGCAACCGATTCCTACAGATGGAGGTCGTCAGCGAGATCGGCCAGATGAATGTAGCGCACTCCGAGTGGCCCTGATTTCCACCTGCGATCGTTGCCGAGGATCGCCACGGCGTCGGCAACTCTCGCGGTGGCTACGATCGCGGCGTCCGGCAACTTCAGGCCGGTCATCGATCGAACCATTGCGGTTTCGATCGCAACCTCATCATCGAACGAGCGAATCACAAACCGTGGCAGGCTCGTTAACCCAGCGTAGATGCGGTCCATCATGATCCGATCATCTGCCAATGCGGGTCCGACAAGGACTTCGGTCAAACTGATCGCCGAGATTCCGGTCGATATCGCCACATGCTCGAGCAACGGCGCCACGATCGACGAAAAGGGATTGTGGTCCTGCAAATACGCGATGATCGCCGGCGTGTCGAACCAGATCGGGCGTCCTTCGTCAATCGCGGCCGCAATGACATCGGTCAGCGGGCGGATGACCGGTCCTCCGGATGTTCGCTCCATGGCGAACGCTCGTCCTCGATGAAGGACTCGACTGATTCCCAGGTGGGAAACAAGTCTCTGAGAATGCCGCGAACACTCTCCACCCGTTGATCATCTTTCGGCCTGAGGATGGCCTGCCGACCGCTGACCTCGATCTCAACGGTGTCCCCGACGTTGATATTCAGCTCTCGACAGAGCGCCGCTGGCAACGTGATGGCATGCCGACCGGTGACTTTAGCCTGCATGACCGGATGTTTGCCTTGAGAGGCGCCGGTTTTCATCGTTTGATCCTCCCTGTCATGACGAGACTCCACAACCAGGAAAGTATAGGCGATCTTCCATGAAGCATTCACTGAAGCGTCGGCATTCAGCCAGGCTGGCGGTTGCACCGTTGCTCGCTCGATCAAAGCCTACCTGTCTCTCTGCGCCATCTCGCTCCCGGGCCAGATAGTGCTGGGCTCGAGAATCTTGCTTTGTGCCCTTAGTCGACTACCTGGGATGACAGGCAGAAGGTCGCTCGACGGGTACTTTGCTCCCGAGTCAAACAATCGAGGCTTCCCGAGCGTCCGGGCAGGCGACGAAACTGCGACAGTTGCCTGGTTGATCGGCTTCAAGATCCAGCAAAAAATCGAATTCGCTTCTCTCCCGATCGAAGTCTGGCCCGGTCGTGAAACCGAACACGTCGAATCGAAGGACGCCATAGCGGCGGCAATGTTCGGAAATGGCTGGTTTGCGCTGGTCGAGAGTCGGGTGCATCTTCACGTTCCTGCTAACCGAGATCTGAACCATCACTCCTGAGAATTTCGAGGAGCTGCTTTCTCAGTTGAGGGATGTCGTACGTCGCCGCGGACCAAACAGTCTCAGCATCGATGGCGTCATAGCCATGTGTGATTCGGTTCCGCATGCCGATAACGCTGCGTGCATCTGGGATCTGCCCAAGGACCACGGGCTCAGCCTTGCCTACTCGGGACAAAGCTTCTCCGACGATCTCCAGGAGCCGTTCGATCTGAAGTTGCAGCCCTTCGTCGGTCTGGTAGTCTCGAAGGGACGTGCCACTCAGGAACCGGGTGACTCGTTCGGTCGCCTCGACGGCGTCATGCAGCGAGTGAACCGTCCCGCTCTTCAAACACCACCTCCCGACTGTCGGCGATGAAGTCCCGAAACCGCTGCTTTATGGCTCGATCGAACACCAGATCGACGGGCCTGCCAAGAAGCGCTTCCAAAGCGTCAGCAAAACCAATGAAACGCCGAGCGCTGTCCGGTCCGTAATACGCCAGCTCCAGCACAAAATCGAAGTCGCTCCGTTCCGGATCGAAGTCCGGTGTGGTGGCAGAGCCGAAGACGTCAAGCCGACGGACGCCATAGAGACGGCATAGTTCGGCGATGGCTGGCCTGTGTTGTTCGAGTATCGGGTGCATTGTCATCGTCCAGCGAGTTCGCTTTTAAGTATCGCATGGGCGTCAGCGCGGCATTCTCGCTGCGCACTCGACAGCAACCAGCTGAAGGCTCCGGCCAGGAAATGGCGTCAACAGGTTCTCGCTCAAGGATGATCTACGACATGAAGCGGTCTGATGCCTGCATCACGACGGGATGACCGGCAGCAGGACGTGCGACGGGTGCTCTGCGTCGTGGCAGATCCGCTGGTTTGCGACGCGGGGCGAGGCATCGTCCGCGATCGGGTTGCCGGTGTTCATGTTCCGGTCGAATCTGGGGAAGTTGCTGCTACTGATCTCCAGCCGGATGGCGTGACCCTGCCTGAACAGGTTCGATGTCACCCACAGGTCGATGGTGAACTCGTACACCTCGCCTGGAGTGAGTAGCTCGGCGGGAGCGCGACCGTTGCGGTAGCGGGCCCGGATGATGCCGTCGCAGAGGTTCCAGGCTTTGCCGTCCGGAAAGACATCGATCAGCTTGGCGGTGAAATCGGTGTCTGTGCCGTCGGTAGAGGCGTAGAGCGTGACGAGGACTGGCCCGGTCACCTCGGTATCATGCTCGAGCGGCGTCGTCGTGTAGACAAGCACGTCGTTCCGCATCTCGATCGAGCGCTGATCGTAGACACCCCAGGGAACGACCTCGGGGTTACAACAATTGCACCCGCCGTTCGATGGAACCGGGCTCTCCGGATCGTAGGTGTAGGCATCGGCGGGTTCATCCTCGGCCGGGGCGGTGCTCAGCCAGCCGTCGCCATGCAGCGTGTTGGCATTTCCTCCCGAGCGCAAGTAGTAGGGAGTCCACAGGGTGCGCTCGAGCGGCCATTCCTGCTCGTCCCGCCAGACGTTCGATCCCATCACGAAGAGCTTGACCGGCGCTCGCTTTTCGGCGCCATTGTCGATCCCCTTCAGCCAGTGGTCGAACCAGGCCAGCTCGATCGCGCGGGTATTGAGGAGTGACTGCGCGCCGAAGTCCCGGTCGCCGGCATTCGTGTCGCCGGGCGGGGTCGGACCCGCCTGCACATGCGTCCATGGCCCCATGATGATCTGCTGGTTTTCTCTGGCCAGCTCGGTGCCGGCGTGCTCCCGCAAGCCAACAAAGTTGGCCATCATGCCG
>JBGTJM010000143.1:0-1776 GCA_041745115.1 Thermomicrobiales bacterium | reverse complement strand
AGCGATCTCCGGGACAAGCTATCTTTCCGGGAACGCTGACGACCCTCCTCTTGCCACAGCAGTAGGTGTTGCCGATTTCACCGCCGGGTTTCATATCGTGATCGGCGCGCTGGCGGGCGTGTTCAACCGACAGAATACCGGACTCGGCCAACGTGTAGACGTCGATCTCCTCAGCTCACTGATGCACCTTTACATCCAGGAATACGCAGTCTTCCTGAACGGTGGCGGAACGCCGCAGCGAAGCACAGAGAACATCCCCAGCGCGTATCTGGGGGCGCCATACGGATACTTCGAAACCGCCGATGGATACATTGCCATTCCGATGAACCCGATCGGCAAACTTGCCGCGCTAATTGGCGTCGACGGGTATGAAGATGTCGCTGCATCTCAAATCATGGACGGAAAGGATCAGGTCCGGCGAGACCTGGCGCCTGGCTTCCTGAAAAAGACAACGCAGGAGTGGCTGGATATTCTGCTTCCTGAAGGCATCTGGTGTGCACCGGTCAACTCGATGGAGGAAGCCGAGCGAGATCCGCAGATCGCCGAGAATGAGATGATCGTTGAATGGGAGCACCCGACCGCAGGCAAGGTGCGAACCACCGGCGTGCCGTTTCGCCTCAGTGAGACCCCCGGTGGTGTTTTCCGTCCTGCTCCGCAGCTGGGTGAGCACAGCCGGGAAATACTTCAGTCCGTCGCGCAATTCAGTGATTCCGAGATCGACGATCTCGTGGCTAGTGGAGCAGTTAAATGACAAACACCCCGCTTTTCCACCGTCCTGCCGGCCGCCGCAATCGACCTGAGTTCGTGTCTCTGGCCCAACTCGCCGCGATGGTATCGAATGGCTCCAGGATCGCCATTGGTGGGTTCCACTTCTCCCGCTTGCCCATTGCTCTTACGCAGGAGATATCCAGACAGAAAATCAGCAATCTGCACTACATTTGCTGGGGAGGTAGTCTCGGACTCGAGATTCTGCTGGACGGCGGCTGCATTGGGCGGATGGGAATCTGCTTCAACAGCCTCGATGTGTTCGGACTTTCGCCGAGATTCAGGGCTTCAGTCGAGTCCGGCGCCATTCCGATGGAAGATTTGACGGACACGGTGCTGATGGAAGGCCATCGTGCGGCGCAATACGGAATGGACTCGATGTCCTTCGTCGCCCCAGTCGGTTCCCAGCTGCTAGATCGTACCGAAGATGGAAACGAGTTTCCAGATCCGCTTTCCGGGCGTACCATCGGCGTAGCCAGACCCATTCCGCTCGATGCCACGCTGCTGCATGCTCAGCGCGCCGATGAAGATGGCAACATCGAAATTCAGGGGGCTCGAAATCTCGATCTGACCGCCGGGTTCGCAAGCCGCGACATCCTGGTGACGGTCGAAGAGATCGTCCCCGCGGGCACCTTTCAGGCAAAAGGTGCTCCGAGAGCCTTCATTTTGCCGAGAACATTCGTCCGAGCGATCGCGCATGTACCGTTCGGGGCGTACCCAACCTCGTGCCTGCCCTACTATCCGACGGATTACCGGGAGTTGGCGCGAGTAACATCGGCGGAAAACCTGGAGATTCAGCTGCCCGACGATAGCCGAAAGGGATTTCTGGCCAAAGCGGCTACTGTTCCGCCGTCTCGCATTAATGGAAAGGCCCTGGTCGGTGACGCGGCACCCGTCGGCGAGGGAGCACCACCTTCGATTGACGAAATCATGGTGGGATGGCTGTCCCGGCAATACAACAATGACAGCATTTGCTCAGTGGGATCGTTCTCTCCGCTGGCGTTTTGCAGC
>JBGTJM010000142.1:0-21018 GCA_041745115.1 Thermomicrobiales bacterium | reverse complement strand
GAGAGGTGTACATATAAAGGAAACGTGCCATGCCTCAGCCGCCGCCAACGCCTGCAAATACAGGTTCTCAATAATGTAGATTCCGGCGCGGACGAGGAGGATCGCGTGTCCAGGCAACTCGAAACCCAGTTCTGGGTCGTTTAAGCCGATGACATCCCAGGCCATTGTGTCAGAACCGACTGCCAGCACCTTCGTCTCGGCAAGCCATCGCGACACGCTCCCGTCCATCCCCGGACCGGGAAGGAACCGATCAGGACTATTCCAGTGAAGATCGTTGCCGGTGCGGACGAGCACGACACTACCGGCGCCGATGGAGACACCTTGTTGACTTGCGCAATTCTGGAGCTCGGTGGCGCTTACGGCATCTCCCTGTTCGAGTGACTGGACGCCACGGTGCCCGGCAATGTCGAGCAAGACTCCAGGTGCAACGAGTGGAGGAATCTCTTCTACTCCATGTCGCGTGAAGCCACGGCTGGTCGACACGCTGGCTGCGGGAATACCGCCATGTAGCATCTGGTCCTCGGACTGATGGCAAAGCGCGTCGATGTGTGTTCCGGAGTGCTCCATGCAGACGATGATCCCGGATGCTCCCGCTCTGGCGCTGTCTGTTTGCTGAAGCAGCCCATCGGCATGGCGGCGATGTAGTGAGTACACATAGCCCGGTTGGTGGGATTCATGAATCGGCATTCCCTGGAAGCGTGGCTGCTCCAGATCGAAGATCCTGACATTCTGGTCCAGCATCAGGCCGGTCGTCGCTCCAATCATGGTCGTGTCTCCCTGCTCTGCACTCCGGATCCGGTGATGATGGTAGGATAACGTCATGTCTAGCGCATAAGGCAATGCGGGAGAGTCGTGACCTCGGCGGACGCAGGCTCGGTTTCTGGATACGATCGAGCGAGGCAGACTGATCCGATCCCGAAACTGATCTGACAGATTGGGACCGGCACGTATGTATCCATTGACCGGCGCCACCGTATATGGCTCGCTTCGGAGCAATAGGGCACTATTGCATGTTGTCTGACCGGCGATGTCATGCTCTCGCACGATGCGACTTGCGGCAGGATCGGCAACGGAGATTTCATGTCACCCGGATGGTCGCTACGCACCAGATTTGTCGCTGCAGCTTGTCTTTGTTTGTTGCCGCTCCTTGGTGTTGTCCTATACATTCTCGATCAAAGCCTTGAAAACAGTCGGGATCAGGTCTACGAAACGCAAGTCGCGTTCGCGGAAGTCGTGTCTCGTGGTTTGACTCAGACTCTCAACGAAAACAAAGACGTCCTCACAACGATATCGGCAGACACAAACATTCGAGCCAGGGATCCTGCACGCTCGCAGGAGGTTCTGGCCCAGGCGAAAGAGCTTCGACCGAGCCTGACGGGCCTTTTCCTTCTGGATCCCTCCCAGAACATGGTTGCCTTTTCCGGTGGAATTGATCCTACTCAATTCGCGGCTGAGCTAAAGGCTGCTGCTGATCTTGCATTGACGTCTGGTGATTCGGCGATTACGAGCAAACTCGTTGTGCCCGAAGGTGATGTCGCAGTTATCGCGATGATCGTCCCGGTGCTCGCGGAACCTGAGTCGAACCAGGACAGAGGCCTTCCGGTTGGGACCATTGGCTCGTTTATTTCCGTCGATCGGCTGCAGCGATCCTTCCTGCCGGTGACGGGCGACGCTGACAGCCGGACGAGTGTCGTACTGGTGACAAATACCGGAGTGATTGCCGACCAGGGGTTTGTGAGCTCAGATACTGATGCGTTCATCACCACGCTGGAACCGCAGATTGCTGAATCGGTTTCCGGAAAACGATTGAGACTTGACTATAGAGATGCCAGTGGTGATCAGCGACAGGGTGTGATCATGCCGGTGGAGTATCCCGGTGCGAACTGGGCGGTGGCTGTGACGGGTCCGGCGCCGACAACGTATGGTCCAAATAGAGATCTGCTGCGCAATGGGTTGATCGCGTTGTCGGCTGCGGTGCTATTGACGCTCCTTCTGGCGATCACCTTCGGCGAGCTGACTTCACGCCCGATTCGCCGTCTTACTCAGCAGGCCAAAGCGATCGCCGGCGGCGACCTGGATCAGGTGGTGGATTCAGGTGGCAAGGGTGAGATTGGAGCGCTAAGCATCTCAGTCGGGGAAATGGCAAACCGCCTGACGACCGAGGTGCGAGAAGCAGGAGAAGCGCGAGGCGAAATGGCACAGCAGAATGAGGTGATGAGGGAGCTTCTGCGCAGAACTGTCCGTATGCAAGAAGATGAGCGTCGCAGGATAGCGGGTGATATCCACGACGCGGTATCGCCACTGATCACCGGTGCACTCTACCGAGTGCGCGCGCTGCTGCTGCGTGACAGCAATGGCGCAACAAACGGCAGAGCGCCAGAGGATCAGGAAGAAGCTCAGGATGGCCTTACAGTCACCTCCGAACTGCTGGAGCAGTCGATGGATGAACTTCACAACGTGATCTTCGCGTTGAGGCCACCAGACCTGGACGATGTCGGCGTTGTCGCGGCAATCGAGCGGTACGTGAATCAGATCAATCGGACGGGACTTCCTTGTGAGCTAGAGGTCGAAGGCGAGGCCAGGCGGCTTTCCCCTGAAACGAGGCTGAGCGTCTACCGAATCGTGCAGGAAGCACTGCACAATTCGCTTCGCCATGCCCATGCAGACGAGGCGCTTGTCAAAATCGAGTACCTCGATGACGAGTTGCGCGTCTCGATACGCGACAATGGCTCCGGGTTTGACCCCGACTCGGCCACTCGTGCTGTTTCGCTTGGATTGCTCAGTATGCGAGAGCGGGCCGCCGGAATCGGTGCAGAGCTTGAGATCATCTCCCGGCCGGGCGCTGGCACGATCGTCGTACTGCGGCGCTCGTGGGAAAATGACCTGATGCAGCCAATCGTGGACGTTGAAGAATCAGGGGTGGATGAGATGATCGTAGAGGATGAAGGTTCAGTTTCCGTACGATCTGTACCGACCGCGGTTCTCGAGCCTGTCTCGATTCCCGAGGTCCAAGGCGCGTGATTTCGGTACTGCTGGTCGACGATCATCCAGTTGTTGTCGAGGGCGTCAGAAAAGTGCTGGAAACTGCCGAAGGGATTGCCGTGACGGGGGTCGCCCATGACGCACCGGGCGCTCTCGATCAGGCAATGCGGCTCAAACCCGACGTGATTCTGCTGGATCTGCGGATGCCCGGAGCCAGCGGCGTGCAAGCCACACGGCGGTTGAGAGAGCAGGGAACTGAGTCAGCAATCATCATTCTTACCTCGTATGGTGAACAAGCGTATGTTCGTCAGGCGCTGGAAGCCGGTGCTGACGGTTACCTTCTCAAAACCACGCCACCAGATGAGCTTATTGCGGCGATTCGCAACGGTGTGCGTGGTCGACGGCAACTAAGCCCGGAGCTCATCGATGCGGTCCTGGCGGACCTTTCGGGACTGGCACGGGAGCAGACGAAGCGGGACGCTGATCTTTCCAACGAGGATCGTGAGATCCTGCGGCTGGCGGCCAGGGGTCTGACCAACCGCGAAATCGGCCAGGAACTGGGAAGAAGCGAAATCGCAATCAAAAAGCGGCTGCAGGTGATTTTTGCGAAGCTCGGAGCTGTCGATCGCGCTCATGCGGTAGCGGAGTCAATGAAACGGGGATTGATATAGGTTCGAAACCAGAAAGCGCGAAGGTACCCGACGAGGTATCCGAATGGCTCCGTTCACAGCGTTCACCACGCCATACCATAGTTACAGAGATCGTTCTTAGCCAGCGAACGTTTCTCTGGCCCGAGAAATCGGGTCATGCCAGCGGACCAGCCAATCCGTTTGGAACATTTCCCTCTTGAGGTAAAGGCCGTGTGGAACCAGCCAGCCACGCGGCCTAACTCATTTCTCCAGATGAATCCATCGTAGAGTAGTGCCGGTATGCTTGTCGGCAAACCGGCATGTTGTGTATTGCGTTAGTGATTACGAAGGCCCACGTCGCAGGCTTATGCGGAGAGTGCAAGGCCTGCTCGCGAAACCGAGGGATCAGAATCATGAAAAGGCTGTTGTTTACCTCCGGGCTCCTGCTGGGGTTGGTTGTGGGGATAGTGGTCGCGGTGAGTGCGGATCTTCCCGTTCGTGCTCAGGACGATGGGACGTGGCCGCTTCCGACCGCAGCCTTCGTGGTTCAACAGGTGGGCCCGGCAGTGGTAACGGTCATCAATGAGCGCGAGTTCGAGGACTTTGAACTGGCCCAGCCAGTGGGCTCTGGTACTGGGTTTATTGTCGATGAGCTCGGTCACATCGTCACAAATGAGCACGTCGTGCGAGGTGGAGATACGTTTCTGGTGATCTTCTCCACGGGAGAGAGGCGGCAGGCCACGCTGTTGGGAGCCGACGCGCTCAGCGATCTGGCCGTCATCAAAGTCGAGGGTGAGCTGCCGGCGTTTGTTGCGTTTGGCGATTCGGATTCCTTGATGCCTGGCGAAACTGTTCTGGCGATCGGGTCGCCACTGGGCACGTTCACAAACACCGTGACGCAGGGAATTGTCAGCGCCATCGGTCGTGATCTGGAAGGTTCGGGGTACAACAATCTGATTCAGCATGACGCCGCGATCAATCCAGGTAATTCGGGAGGACCGCTATTCAACATGCGAGGCGAAGTCGTGGGAGTGAATACGCTCGGACTGACAGAGCAGAATGGCCGCGCAGTGCAGGGACTCTTTTTCGCCGTTCCCGAGAGCACGGTAAGAAGCATCACCGAGCGATTGATCGCAGACGGTCGTGTCGTCTATCCATTCTTCGGAATTACGTATCAGACCATTACCTGGCAGCGGGCCGCTCAGGCGGGTCTTCCCGTCGACAATGGTGTGCTCATCACAGAAATCACCGACGGAGGTCCCGCGGCACTGGTTGGATTGCAGCCGGGAGACATACTCATTTCGATTGACGGAGTCAGCATCGACGAGCAGAACGCGTTTTCAGAGATTCTGTTTGGCTATGAGCCCGGCGATGAGATTGAGGTCAACGTGTTGCGAGGAGAGTCTCGTATTGCTGTCAATCTGACGCTGGTTGACCGCGGTCTGTTTATCTCGTAGCACTCCAACACCATGAACCTCTCCCCGAGAGAGAGGACACTTTGCTGGTGAAAGATGTACGTACGGACCTGCAGTCGGTTCCGTATGGGTCCTGTAGCATCCGCATCAAGACCGGTATTCTAGGAGTACAGATACCTGCGGCGTCGAAAGGACTCCCCGTTGATTCCTGGCGATCTAGGCCCAACAGCAATACTCGTGATGCTCCTGGTAATCGCGGGGACCGTGTTGCTGATCAACGGGCTGTTTGACATCGGCAGGAGTGGAGTGTCCGGCTGGTCGTCGAGCTTCAGGAGTTGGCTTCGGTCCATTCGGCCGGAGAAGTCTACTGGTGTTCGCGTCCGCCGCAGCCGATTTCTCTAACCAGAACCTCCAGCAAGAAGAACCGGCGGGTCACCAGGTGATCCGCCGGTTGTTTTGCCTGAAGGTCCGCTACTGGAGGTGTGCTTCCAGAAACCAGAGATTCTTGTCCACGGAGCGTGAAATCTCTGTGAACAAGTCCGACGTACTCATGTCGCCTGCGTCATCTGCGGCTTCGATCGAGGATCGGGTCGTTTCTGCATACGCAGCGTACCTTTCGACGAGCTCTTGCACACTTTCCGTACTGCCAATGGGTCCGTCCGGGAACTCTGCGAGTCGCGAGTTAGCTGCCGCCATTCTGGCGGTGCCATGGGCTGCCCCGCCAAGTGCGGTGGCTCGCTCGGCGATCATATCGCCCTGCTCCAGAAGCTCTTCCGCCAGGTCATCATACAGTTTGTGAAGTGCAATGAATTGGGCGCCTTTCACGTTCCAATGCGCTTGCTTGACCTGGCTGAAGAGATCAAAGGTATCTGCAAGTTGCTGATTTAGAAGGTCGACCATGGACTGACGGGTGGCCTGAGGCAGGTCAATGCTTGTTTTGACAGTCGTCGTTTTTGCCATTGCGTTTCCAGTTCCTTTCCGTTCTTCCGGGCGCTCGTTCATAACGGAGCACCCTCACAATGATAGCGGAGAGGGACTCGCCAGCGTGGCAGCGCGATTGCCGTCCTCTGGTCGCCGTTGTGTCTTCAGTACCTGAACTGGGAAGTCACACGGCCGGGGCCGGAGGTATGTCCCCCAATGCGCGTGGCCGCGAATCCAGAGAACGCGAAAATGGCGATGAATAGAAGTAATTCCATTAGCATCGATCCCTTTCTGCTTTGGCGTTCGCAATGATTCGCAATGCAGGTGGCGAGTTCACGCTGGCATTTCCTACACGTGATCACTGGGCCCAACCGGTCGATCCCACCTTGCATCATATGGCTGACGCGACGCTGATTCGTCTACTGATATGCGCAATCGATTGTCGAGAGCGATACGTAGTGACCAGGAATTAGCTGGACTGACGACTGATCGACAGTCTAGCTGGCAGTGATCTCCCAACGAGCTACCTGATGCTCGGTGACTCGGTCGTCATCAACAGTGATCCCGAGCCCGGGTTTGTCAGGCACGGCGATGGTGTCCTGTTCATACCAGCCGAGGACATCTCCAACGTCTTCCGCGATCATGAGGGGGCCACCCATTTCAACTGACAGCACATTGCTGAGAGAGAGGGCAGTGTGAAGACCAGCGGCCGATGCGACACTGCTCTCCACCATTGTGCCGATCTGGGAGGCAATTCCCGATGTTTCTGCGATGGCGTTGACCTTCATCGCTGGAGCGATCCCACCAGACTTCATCAACTTGATGTTGACGAGGTCAGCCGCACGCTCAGACACAATTCTCTGCATGTCGACCGGGCTCAGACATGCTTCATCGGCCATGATGATGGCACCGGTCTGTTTTCTCACCTCGGCGAGACCTTCTATGTTCCACGAAGAAACTGGCTGCTCAAAATATGCAGGTCGTGCTGCTGCCGACTCGCGAATTACGGCAATTGCGGTGCCCGGGTCGTTCCATCCCTGATTGACGTCGACTTTGATCCCGACCTCGGGACCGACCGCCTCTCGCACGGCATGAATGCGGACTGCGTCAAGCTGGGGATGGGCCGTGTCTCCGACTTTCAGTTTGATAGTTGCGAATCCGTCTGACACATGTCGGACGGCATCGTCGGCCATTTCCTGGGGGCTCCGCATGCTCACGACGCGCGAAATCGAGAGGTGGTCCCGGCATGAGCCTCCAAGTAGTGCCCAAACAGGGATTCCATAGACGCGTCCAGTGAGATCATGTAGGGCGATGTCGATAGCGGCTTTGGCCGCGGGATTGAACGCCAGAAGATCGTTCATCCGGGCATGCGCGACCGCGATATTTCTGGCATCTGTGCCAACAACGACGGGCGCAATTACGTGTCGGAGATTTTCTGCTACCCCTCTCCAGGATTCGCCGGTTACATGTTGGTCGGGGGTGGCTTCGCCCCAGCCCACCGCTCCGGAGGCCGAGGTGATCTTGACAAGGACCGATTGAACATTGCTGTACGACGCATAAGCGATAACAAAAGGATCGGCGAGGGGCAACCTTATTGGGATAATCTCGATCCTGGCGATCACGAAGTCCTTGGTCATTCGGCTATCCGATCATCTGACATCAGATATGTATCAAGGTCGCTGCGCAAAATGAGCGCTGGTGTGCCGCCTTGATTCTGAGACTCGAATCCCGCAACGACAAAACCCTCGGCTATCGCGTTTTCGATCGCATCACGTGTTGCCAGCCGCCATTCAAAGGCAGCGTCGAAATCATGCTGGACCAAGGTGTCGATATCGCCCGGAATGGGAATACGTTTGAACGACTGATCGTATCGAACTCTCGCCGATTCAGTTGGCCTCAGTCTGGTCTGCACCAGTGGCGACAGGATCGGCCAGATCAGGTGCAGACGATCAGAAGGCAAACCGCCATAGAGCCCAGAGCCAAATAGGCTTCCATACCGATTGCGCTCGTACCTTGCCGAAAACGCCCCGAGCTTTTCAAAGTTGAGACGCGCGTTGGATGCTCTCAGCGGATCAACAGTCCAGATGATTGCATGAAAGCCACGTTCAATGGCGAGTGCAGCCTGCAGGCGTTTCAGTGCGGTGCCGACTCCAGTACCTCGGAAGACCGAACGAACCATCAGCATGTCGGAGCAGAGCACCGGGACACCATCGACGAATCCGCCAAAGCTGATACTGACTCCTGCAACATCGTTGGAATTGACTTCCGACTCAGCCGCCAGGATTAAGCCACCGGTCTCGGCGGCCCCGATCAGTGTGCTCGCCGATGCCAGATCTCGGTCGCTCACTTTGAGCACCTCCCGCTGGAGATCCTCAGCGCTGGCGAGATCGTCGAGTGACTGGAGCAGGCGAAAGTGAAAGCCACGACCGGAGAAGCGTTGAGTCCACGCCGCTCTGTCGTCGCTGCATTCGGCTGGCACGAATCCGAGGTCGCTCGGTTTCGCTACCAGCAGGGAAGTCTGGTTGAGGAGAAGCGATCGATATGGCTTCAGTGTCATTTGCAGACCGATCTGAGAAATGCCATCGGATCAGAAGAAGATGATCTCACTCACGGTTCCTTTTGGTCTATTGAGGAAAAGCGCTTTGTCTTCCGACGTAAAGCCCACAAAGAGTTGATGCTCCCACATATTGTGATGCTCTATTGTGGCCGCGTGCTAAGGCGTGATCCTCAGCCCGAACTTTTATCGAAAGTGATCAATGAAATGTCTTCAATTCTGGTCTCACGCCACCGCGTCGGTTGCGTTCTATATACACGATGCGAACGGGAGGGTTCTCAATGGCTCCTTTCCGAATAGCATCAGAACGATGATCGACCTGTTGAATCGGGATCGCAACCCGACACGCACGAGTTGCGGGAAACTGGAGGACGAAAATGACTATTGGATTTGGCCGCCGCCGGCTGGTCCTGAACTACCTGGTGGAGCAATCGACACCGAGTCGTAGCAGATTTCTGGCTGCAGAGCAGGCCTCGGAACTGGAGCTGGCGCGCATGCAGACGCAGCGTGATGCGCTCCGTGACCGGATGCGCTGGGAGGTCAACGCACCGCTGTACGGCGTGGGATATCCGCGCTAGTCGCGATCGAACGATATGGAACGCGACCTGTTCTTGCTCGTGGGTTTCGTGGTCGCACTGGCTCGGTTTTCGGTTGCAGCAATGCTGGCGGGATATGACAGCCGCGCCGTTGATGGACTCCGGCAGTGGTGGTAGCTCACTCTTTCGAGTGCGGCCTATTGGGCTGGAACTGAATTTCATTCCCCACCCCCATTTTTCAGCGAGGGCGTCTGGCAATCAGACGTCCTCGCTTTTTGGTGGCTGGCCGGCTGGGGAGTCAGAAAGTGCAGTCTGATCGTGAAAATGCAGGAAGTCGGGAAGATCGAATCCGACGGCTGGCGGCTCGATCGCGAGGAGGTCGCTGTCAGTCCACGACTGCGGGTCGTCGATAGGTTCCAGATGAACGGTCGTTTCTGTATTGGCAATGGAATTGCCAACTGCCAGCTCGATCCGATTCGCTACCTGATGCGCATCACGAATCGATGTGGAGCCGTCTACCAGGACATGCAAATCTACAAAACGGCGAGATCCAGCGCGACGGGTCCGAAGTGCGTGGTACATGACGCCCGGGTCAAGCGCTTCGGCAATTGCCTGACGGACAAGATCTTCCTCCCCAGGCGGCAGGGCCCTGTCCATCAGCCCGTCGAACGAGAAGCGAAGGAGCTCCACACCGGTGCGCAGAATGTTCATCGCAACGACAATGCCAATGACCGGATCCAGCCGCAAGACTCCAGTGAGTTCTACGAGAACTAGACCCACAACAACGCCAATCGATGTCCAGACATCGGTCAACAGGTGCTTGCCGTCGGCCATCAGAACGACCGAGTCGTGCTCCCTTGCAACCCGCAGCAGGATTCTGGCTACGACAAAGTTGACAATCGCCGAGACCATTGTGATGCCGATGCCAAATCCAAGCGACTCGAGGGGCCTCGGCTCAATAAGGCGCTGAGCCGAATACCAGATGATTCCGACACCGGCAAGGAGGATGAGCCCACCTTCCACGGCGCTGGCAAAGAACTCGATTTTCTCGTGACCGTAGTTGTGGGACCGGTCGACCGGTCGAGTCGAGTACCAGATTGCGAAAAGCGCGGTGAGTGCAGCGACTAGATTGACTGATGATTCGATTGCATCAGAGAGAAGTCCAACCGATCCGGTAACTCCATATGCGCTGAACTTGAGGACGAGGGTGACGGTGGCGGCAGCAATGGACAGCCAAGCCCAGCGCAGCAGCGATGATGGCTGTCTCGATGCTTCGGCATCATCGACGGGGTCCCGAGAAGCTGGAAAGTCGCTCATGTCGCGAGTCTACGCCGCGACCACTGGCAATGCACAGACTGGATTCATTGGGTCAGGAACGACCAAACAACGATGGCACGATCTTCAGGGTCAGTCGAGGAGGGCATTCAGCGTGTTGCGGAGCGCCAGCAGGTGTCCGGTGGTCGCGCTTCCGGTACGAAGCTGCGAAACAGGCATTCGGGAGAGCGTTCTGGCAAGGCCATGAATCTGCTCTTGCAGGCGTTCGGCATCAAATGGCGCGGCCCAGGCGTGGTCAGCAGCCCGGGCCAGTGCGGCTCGATCAGTCGCGTCTCCTGTGGCGGCCCGGCCTATGGCTTCGAGCAGCGCCAGCGCCGTATCGGCTGAACCGTCTGTGGTTGAGCCCGCGGCGTCTCCTGCACGAAACTCCTGGATCTTCAGAGCAATTCCCTCAGGTGTGTCGGCAACACCCGACGATTTCAATGCCCGGGACAGTGACTGAGCCTGCGCAGCGTTGAGGCCGTCTGCGACAATGGCGTCTCTCAGTGCGATTTGCATTGCCGGTGTGAGACCATGCAAAGCACGACTTTGTTTTTCGCTGAGCCTTCCGGATCGGATATCGTCCTGAATCGATTCAGGTAGCTTTGCCGTTCCCAGAAGCTGAAAGAGACGGCTCCGCTTGAGTGACACTGCATCGGCTACATCCTCCCACGGAGCATCGTTCATCTGAATTTTGAGGGCTCGGAGGGCTCCAGCCCGGTCTATGGCGTTGAGGTCTTCGCGGACGATGTTTTCCATCAACTGGTGGACTAGCAGCTTGTCGGCAGGAATATCGCGCACAATGCTGGGAATTGCCGCCAGCTTTGCTTTCTTGCTGGCACGCCATCGCCGCTCACCGTGCACGATCACATAAATGTCGTCAGCTTCGTCATACCGAACCACAATCGGCTGGAGGACTCCTTCAGAGGCGATGCTCGCAACCAGTTCCTGCATTCGTGCATCGTCGAAGCTGCGCCGCGGTTGGGCGGGATCT
Organism: Thermomicrobiales bacterium; assembly: GCA_041745115.1. Classification (GTDB taxonomy): domain Bacteria; phylum Chloroflexota; class Chloroflexia; order Thermomicrobiales; family UBA6265; genus JAHBVL01. The sequence goes on along the minus strand of JBGTJM010000142.1, from coordinate 9,673 downwards.
GGAACAATGCGATCGAGGCGGATCTCCTTCGCATCAGCGAGGTCTGCCACGCCGCTGGCACGTGGACGGGTGTCGGTGAAAAGTGCGTCGACGGTAAATCGCCGTCGTGATGCAGATGCAGCAGGGTTGGCTGATTGGGTTGTGCTAGACATGCAGGCTCTCCTGATCGAGGAATGGCATGATGAGCGGAGCTTTGGTTTCATCGCGTTCCAACCATGATGCGACCGACCGGTATGCCGTCGCGACAGGTGAACGTGGCATGTAGTGGAGAACACTGGTGCGTTCTGCCGCTGATTCTGCCCCCTTTACCGAAAGAGGAATAGCTGGCAGCAAGGGGTACTCGGAGAACTCTTCCTCGAGTGTGGCGATCATGTCCTGTGCAAGCCGGGAATTCGAATGAACTTTCGTGGGCAAGAAACCAAGGACAGTCAGGCGAGGATTCAGCCGCCGAATCCGATCGATTGTGGCGAATAGGCGCTCCAGAACCATCAGCGAGAGCGGATGTGGTTCGATCGGAATAATCAGCTCGTGAGCGGCGACCAGGATGTTGACCGAGATGATGTTGAGGGCTGGTGGAGAGTCGATCAACACGTAGTCGTAGGCCGAGAGATTCAGCGCCCTCAGTCGGTAGTCGAGTTGACGCTCTCGTTCCAGAACATTGAGTAACTCGAGCTCGGCGGCGGCCAGATCGGGATGGGCAGGCAGCAGCTCGACATCAGGAATGGTGGAGGCAATTACCACGCGTTGCACATCAATTTCGTCATCGAGCAACATGTCGTAGACCGAAAGCGACAAGCCGCCGATATCGGCGCCAGTGGCCATTGTGAGACTGGCCTGCGGATCGAGGTCGACCATCAGAACACGCCGCTGGCGTTCTGCAAGAGCCGCCGCAACATTCAGTGTGCTGGTGGTCTTTGCTGTGCCACCTTTCTGATTGAAAAAGGCAATGGTGCGGGTCATGTTGGGGTGTCCAGACGCGGAGTGTGTGTACGTACGGTTCAGGTTCGAAGATACCATGACCAGCCAGCGTGGACAAGATGTCAAATTGGCAGTGGATCAGGTGTTCAGCATGCGACATGGCTCTGGCGTCGTGGTCTCGATTGGCTACTTACGTAGAAATGCCCGCATACGTAGTGAGCAGGCGCGCAAGAAATACGCAACTCTGCTGATGGCATCGGTGCTGGCGAGTGTCAACATAGCGGTCATGACATAGAGGTCATGTGGGAACTAATGGTTTGCAACGGGTTTGCGATAAGGGAGTGAATGACATGAATGCAGTAATGAATCGGCTCGACAATGTGGCAATTCCTGCGGGTTCGGCACCGGTTGAACTGGTCTCCATTGCCGATCGCATGGTTGAGCGTCTGTTGACCATTCATCATGGTGTCAGCAGAGGGTATTTCGAGCTCATTGCCGACTGCGGGCCAATGACGGCCGGTGACCTGGCCCAGCTGACGGGTCTTTCCGTTTCACGGGCGCAGACTTGGCTGGATACCCAGGTCACGCTTGGCGTCCTGAAGATCGACCGTCTCGATGTGCCTCGTTGGGAGCGGCGCTATCAATTGCCTGCTGCCAAGGCTACATTGCTGCTCGATCTCGAGGATCCGTTTCAGGCTGACTATGACGACGCGGCGATTGCCGCTTGACATCAAGTCTGAGTGCAACGTGCAGCTTGAACCCTATCAGGCCGGAGTCGCTTTCGACCCCGGCCTGATGTTTGCTTCGCGAGGGCTCAGGCCGCAGGAAACGGCTGAAACTGGTCGCCTTCTTCGGGGTAGCCGTCCAGAGATATCCGCCTGACAATCGAACCCGACTGCTCATCGATGACACGGACTTCCCCGGTCATTCCGGCTGATCTGAACTGCAGGGCAAGTGAGTCGACAGCGGTGTTGCCGCGTTGGACAGGCAGTACCTGTTGATCGCTGCACAACTGTATCAGCAGATTTGTCATGGTATCTCCTTAGTCACACGTTGCGGGACATTTGACCTGGAGTCCGATTCCTATCGGTACACCGATATTGTGCAGCCTGGCATCCAGGGATTCGTTGTCGAATCGTGAACTCTCGACACAGCCTGGACACATACACGCGGAGAGCTGATCGGTCACAGCGGGACTACGTATTCGAGGTTGAAGTGAAATCAGCCAGGTGACAGATGACGGGTATGAAACTGTTCGGGAGAATAGATCATGAACCGAGGACAAGCGGTTCAGTAGTGCTCTAAGCGTATGATTCAAAAAAGGAGGAAAAAATACATGTGTAGTGTCTCTAGTCCAACACCATCAGGAACGGCACTTGCCGACGAGCTCGTCGAGAGAATCTTTGGTTCGATACTCGCCTCATTCGATGTCTTTGCCATCAGCCTCGGCGATCGGCTGGGATTCTATCGATCGCTTGGTGTGAATGGCCCGCTGACGGCTGGTCAACTTGCTGAACGAGTCGGTACGGATCCTCGCTATACGCGGGAATGGCTTGAGCAACAGGCGGTAACCGGCATCCTGGAAGTTTCAACCGAGTCAGAGGATGCTAGTACCAGGTCGTACCGTTTGCCAGAGGCCTATGTTGACGTGCTCACGAATGCGACGAGCCTGTCTGCGGGCGCACCAATGGCGCGGATCCTCACCGGAGCCGTCGCCCCATTCGAACAGATCGTCGAGGCGTTCAGGACTGGTCGGGGCGTTCCATACGAGGACTACGGCGTTGATCTGGTCGAGGGTCAGGCTGGAGTGAACCGGCCCCAGTTCGAGCACTCACTGGCAACGGATTGGATGCTTCAGCTCCCTGATATCGATGAGCGACTTCGGGCGGGACGGCCAGCCCGTATTGCCGATATCGGAATGGGGGCCGGCTGGTCCAGCATTGCGTTTGCAAAGGCATATCCCAACGTGGTGGTTCATGGATTCGATCTGGATCAGGCCTCGGTCGATTTGGCGACGGCAAATGCCGCAGCCGAAGGAGTGTCCGATCGGGTGGTGTTCGAGGCGCGGGACGCGGGCGATGCGGAACTCGCCGGGCAATACGATCTTGCCACCGCTTTCGAGTGCATTCACGACATGTGGGATCCAGTCGGGGTTCTGGCGGCGATGCGACGACTGGTCGGCCCGGGCGGTACCGCGCTGGTGATGGACGAACGTGTCGACGATGAGTTTTCGGCACCGGGTGATGATGTGCATCGATTCATGTATGGGTTCAGCTTTCTGCATTGCCTGCCGGTAGGGCGGGTCGAGCAGCCGAGCGCAGAGACTGGTACCGTGATGCGACCAAGTACGTTCATCGGATATGCGAAGGCCGCTGGTTTTGAGTCGGTCGACATCCTGCCCATCGAGAACGACTTCTTCCGATTCTATCGGTGCAACGCCTGACCGCGCACTTGAGCTTTGGGGCGCGAAAGTCGAGGCCTCGCTCGACTGACTGCGTTGCGATTGATTTCCGGCAGGCGTGCTATCGCTGCTTCATCGATGAGACCGATCGCCGAATCCTCCCCTGCTGATTCAGGCAGGGGAGGATCAGTCTTTCTACAGCTAGTCTGCAATTCCCGGAACAGGATCCAGTTCGGTCGGCAGAACTGGCGTACTGCCCTCGATGTTAACGTGTGGCACGAGCTTGTCTAGCCAGGCCGGGAACCACCAGTTGCGGTCGCCGAGAATCTCCATAGTCGACGGAACAAGGATCATTCGGACGATCGTCGCGTCGATCAGAATCGCAACTGCCAGGCCAAGTCCGAACTGCTTGATGATCGGATCGGGCGTGGCAACGAACGCCAGGAATACGCTGATCATGATTGCCGCTGCGGCAGTGATGACCTTCGCGGTGGCAGTCAATCCGTTGGCGACCGCATCACTGGTCGAGTCGCCATGCGCCCAGTATTCCCTAATGCGACTGAGCAGGAAGACCTCGTAGTCCATCGATAGGCCAAAGAGAATCGCGAAGAGGAACATTGGCATGAAGACAGCAATCGGTTGTGATTGCTCCAGGCCGATCAGCTTTCCGCCCCAGCCCCACTGGAACACAGCGACGATGACCCCATAGGCGGCAGTAATCGAGAGAAGGTTCATGATCGAGGCTTTGACCGCGATGACCGGCGACCGGAACACGACCGTCAACAGGAGAAAGCTCAAACCAATAATCACGATGAACACGTATGGAGTGCGGCTCACGAGCTGTTCCGAGAAGTCCAGGAAGCTACCTGTTGGCCCACCGACATAGGCCTGAGTAGAAGATTCGGCTAGTGCCTGCGGCAGGGTTTGCTGTCGCAGATTGGTGACAAGGTCTTGCGTTGCATCGTCGTTGGCGCCCGAGGCGGGAATGACTGTGATGACTGCTGTGTCGCCAGGCTCATTGATGAACGGCGGATCGACCTGGACGACGCCTTCGGTTGATGCCAGGGCGACAGACAGATCGTCGAGCGTGCCGGGGTCGACACCCTGCTGGTTCTCGAGCACGATCAATAGCGGATTGTTGAACCCTTCACCAAAACCATCAGTTAGGAGATCGAACGCCCGTCTAGTGTGGTAGCTGGTGGGATTGGCGCCGGCGTCGGGAAAGCCAAGCTCGACGTCAAGCAATGGCACTGCGAGGATCAGCAAGAGTCCGCCAGAGACGATTGCATATCGCCAGGGATTCCCCTGAATGCGACGCGCGAGACGGCGCCCAACGGGATCCTTTTGCTCTTTGAGTGCTCCAGTTGCAGGCTTGCGTCCGATACTCCACTTGTCGATGCGGCGCCCGAGAAGTGTCAGGAACGTGGGGAGCAGCACCAGCGCGACAAGCACTGCTGCGAGTACCACCAGAGCAGCTGCAACGCCGATCGCCGTGATGAATGGAACTCCAACGGCTGATAATCCGAGCAGCGAGATCACGACGACCCCACCCGCAAAGACGACGGCTCGGCCAGCCGTGTCCACCGCGCGAATCACCGCCTGATGGCTCGTCAGTCCTTCAACGAGCCCTTCGCGATAGCGAGTGACAATGAAGAGCGCGTAATCGATACCGACACCGATACCGATCATCGATGCGAATGCTGGCGCAAAGGTGGCGACATCCATCACGCTCGTAACTATTCCGATGCCGAGGAAGCCAATGAACAGCCCAAGGAGGGCAGTGATGATGGGCAAACCCATCGCCACAACCGATCCAAATGCCACAAGGAGGATGATGGAGGCAGCGATCACACCAACAATCTCGGCGGTATAGCTGATCGAAAACTCAGATTGGGCGATGATTTCGCCGCCGGCTTCGACCTGGAGCGTTTCTGTGGAGGAACTGTCGACGAGGCTGATCAGTTCATTGATGTCGGCAATTGGGACTTCTGCGGGAAGTGCGTCATATGCGACGGTTGCGTAGGCAGTGCGGCCGTCTCCGCTTATCTGATTGGGCGAATCGAAGGGTGACAGCACATAGACGACGTGAGGCAGCGTCTCAGCCTCGGCCAGCACTGACTCGATGAGTGGCTGGATTTCCGGGTTGGCGACGCCTCCCGGTTCTTCAGATCGAAACACCAGAGTCGCAGAGCTACCGGCTTGTTGCGGGAACCGTTCTTCCAGCAGGTCGTAGGCTCGCTGCGACTCAGCGCCCGGGAGAGAGAAGGAGTCTGCGAACTCGCCACTCAGCGGTACAGCTGCCATGGCAAATAGCAGGATCGCCAGGAATGACCCGGCAAGAACACGCTTTGGATGCCGGGTAATGAATGAGGCCCAGCGAGCCAGATATCCAGTGGGAGCCCGATATGACGATGGAGTTGTGTTTTCGGACACGGTTACTTCCCCCTGAAATGCCGGGTTTCGGCGTTGTGAACCAATTCTGATCTTGCCAATTGAGCTTACCTACCGGTAAGTCAGTGGTATGCTAGCGAGCGTGAGATTGGATGTCAACCTCTCTATTGGTCGGTTGCCACGCGGTAGAATCGACAGACGTTTGGTCGCTTGAAAGTAGACTGACAATGGCCTCCACATTGCAAGGCTGGAGCGAATGAGTCCTGAGACTCGCCCAAGTGAAAGCAGAGACCGGATCCTTGCAGAAGCAAGGACACTTTTTCTCGAACGAGGGTTCGCTGAAACGTCGATGCAGGATATTGCCGAAGCGGTGGGTATGACCAAGGCGGCACTCTACTATCATTTCAACGACAAGACCGATCTCTTTTCGACCATGGCCTTTACCGAGATGGAGCGCGTGAATCAGGGATTGCGCGACCGATGCTCCGCGGAACGACCGTTGAGGGAGAATCTTGTTGACGCAGCAGCGTTTCTATTTGAGTCGATGGATGGCGATGTTCCGAGATTGCTGATAGACGCATTTAAACATCTCTGCGTTGAGGACCGGCTAGCGATGCAGTCGCAGAAGCCTGATTTCGAGCGAAAAGCAATAGCGATGATTCTTGCTGACTCGATCGAAAAAGGAGACATTCGGAAGGGTATGGATCCTGAGCTGCTGGCCTCGTTGTGGTTTGGCATGATTTTTTACCAGCTGCAAGAACTCCACGTCCAAGGTCACTTGGCCAAACCCGCGCCGGAGCTTTCAATTACTATTGCCGACCTCTTTCTGCATGGAGTTGTCGAAACTGGGAGTCACGGCGGGGTATAACGTTTCAGACCGAGCCTCGCCTAGCCTTCCCGGGCGGTCGTTTCGCGACGCCACCAAGCCGGAGAACCGCATGTCCTTTCTTGCGCAAGCGCCTGAACCTGAACACTTCGACGGTTCTGAAAGTGCCGCATCCGCACAATCGTGGGAAAAATCACGGTCGCCGCTTCCAGGGCCGCTCACCAGTTTTGTTGGCAGGCACGCTGAGACAGCGTCGATCATCGAGCTGTTGCGAAGGCAGGACGTCAGGCTCGTGACCTTCACAGGACCTGGTGGCATAGGCAAGACACGACTCGCGGTCGAGACCGCGCGCCAGATTGCACCGGCATTTCGAGATGGTGTGCGATTTGTTTCTCTGGAAGCGGTAACTGATCCAGACCTGGTCGTCACCGCTATTGCTCGGGCAATCGGCGTCGCGACATCCACGGAGAATGTGGAGCGATCGCTGCACGAAGAAATTGCCGACCAGCACCTTTTGCTTGTCGTAGACAATCTGGAGCAGGTTGTTTCAGCTGCGCCGGTGCTCTCTCGCATTCTGCAGGCGGGTCCCGACGTGAAACTGCTGGCGACGAGTCGAGTGCCCTTGCGCATCACAGCGGAGCAGGTGTTCGAAACGCCACCACTGGCCCTTCCTGCAGATGCAGATAGCGACGGTGATGAGGCATCTGTGAATTCTGAAGCAGTACAGCTGTTTATCGCGAGAGCGGTTGCGGCGAATCCTCATCTTCCGATCGACGCTGAGTCAATTGCGGCGATTGGCCAGATTTGCGAGCGTCTCGATGGGTTCCCATTGGCCATTGAGCTGGCGGCCGCACGATCAAGTTTGCTGAGCCCACCCGCGATTCTGGCCCGGCTCGACCACCGCCTGGCCCTCTTGACCAGCGGCGCGAGAGATCAGCCCCGCCGACTCCAGTCGCTCCGCGACGCTATCGGATGGAGCTATGACTTACTCGAGCCGCGAGAACAGGCCCTCTTTCGATCTGTTTGCGTATTTGCCGGACCGTTCTCGATTGATGCTTTGGAGTCCGTGAGCCAGCAGGACGACGGAGAACTGCTCGACACACTTTCGGCTCTGATCGACAGCAGCCTGGTTCGCCAGATTCAGGTACAGCAGGGTTCGAGCCGCTACGCGGTTTTCGAGACCATTCGAGAGTTCGGTCTGGAAAGAATGATCGAACTGGATGAAGTCGAGCGGTACCGAGACAGGCATGCAGCGTATTTTGCAAAGATGGCTGCCGGCTCCCGGCTTTCGGCAATGATGACTGACCGAGCGTATCTGGATGAACAGGATGCGAATCAGAACAACCTGCGAGAGGGTTTGAACTGGCTCGTTGAAAAAGGTGCGTGGGATGACGCCCACGTAATGGGCGGCGACCTTGCGTGGTACTGGTATCAACGTGGGTTTTTGCTGGAAGGTCGGCGTCGACTTGAGCAGCTCATCGGGGCTTCTCCTGCGACAACTGGTCACGGACCAAAGAGTGTGGCTCTGATTGGTCTGGGCTTGCTGGTGCAGGCAAGTGGCAATGTGAAAGAGGCTCGTCCAATTCTCGAAGAGGCTGTGGCGTGCGCAACAGAAGCCGGCGAGTCGCTTGATCTCGCAATGGCCACGGGGCTGCTCGCCGGTGTTCTCACGACGATTGGAGACGCCGAGCGTGCCGAGGAGTTGTTTGTTGCCAATCAGCACCGTTGGGATGCTGAGCATCGCGATATCTGGTTCGGTCACGCCGATTTCCATCGGGGATTGATCGCGCTTCAGCAGGATCGAATCGCGGACGCATCAGACCGGTTCGCCGAGGCTCTGGTGAGTTACGACCGCGGAGACGGGGAACTCTATGCGGTCGACCCGCTGCAGTACCTGGGGCTGGTCAGCCTTCGGCTTGGTGATCTGTCGCGTGCGAGTTTCGCGTTTGGGGAAGCGATTGCCAGATTGGAGATTCGGAAGAGTCTGCCTGATTTGGCCATGGGCATCGCGAGTGTTGCTGCGCTGGCGGAGCGGCTTCGTCGCTATCGGGAATCGGTCATCCTGTTCGCAGCCGCTCGCGAACTTAGAGACTTGAAGAGCCTCCCCTTTCCGGAGCCCGCAGCATCGATGTACGAGGAGTTCCAGCGACGTTCGCGCGAAGCGCTATCGCAGCAAGAGGCCGATGAACTCGAACATGAGGGGCAGGCGTTGCCGCTCGACGCAGCAATTGCCGCTGCACGGGCAATTCTTGCCGGGGGCACCGCAGTCAATGTCGCCCCGACTCAACCGGACGATCCATTTGGATTAACGGAACGGGAACGGGAGGTGCTTCTCCTCGTAGCGGATGGCAGAACGAACGATCAGATCGCCGCGGAGCTCTTTATTAGCAACGGCACGGCTCGGACGCATGTCGCCAGGATCCTGGCAAAACTCGACGCCCATACCCGTACCGAGGCGGCGGGCATAGCCCGAAAGGCAGGGCTTGTCTGATTCTGCGGCTGATGCCTCGTGAGCAGGTTTTGGTCCCTGCCGTTCGCGGAGCTGTCCTGGGTCAATCGGAGTGTCGCGCTATCACCTAATCAGCGATGTTTGGAGCGACGGAACCGTCCAATGACCGTTCCACATCTCGCTCTTCGGCTGTTTTCAATACTGTCTCATCGTCGATCATGAAATAGGAGAGGATTCCAGCGAGTAGTATCGCGACTCCTGAGAAGATCACAGCTCGATCCATGCCGCGCATAAAGGCCTCGGCGCTGACCCGCTGAATGGTCGCGATTCGCTCGTCGACGAGTCCCATCTCGGCGGCGATGCCATTGACCACCTGGCCGCCAAAGTTCATTCCCGAACCTATCAGCGATATCAGACCCTGAACTGGTTCAGATGCGCCTACCGATGCCTGTTGAAGTTCTGGCGAGCTCCGGAAGTAGTCCTGGTAGGCGCGATTCGCCAGAGTGCCAAGTAAGGCGATGCCAAATGCAGTGCCGACTTCTCGCAAAGATCCGTTGATGGCAGATGCTACGCCGCTTTTGTCACTGGGAACACTATTGAGCACTGCGGTGGTCATTGGCGCCCAAATGAAGCTCATGCCAAAACCCATCACGATGAACGACGGCAGGATCCGGTAGTACGACGCATC
>JBGTJM010000141.1:0-4088 GCA_041745115.1 Thermomicrobiales bacterium | reverse complement strand
GTGGGGTGACAGCATTGCACAGTGCGGACAGAAGTGACGCGATTGTTACGGATCAGTACCAGGGATTGTCTCCTTCGACCTGCGGTCCACCAAATCTGCCCGATTCGCCCGCATCTCGTTCCGCCAAAGAGACCAAAAACGTGAGCATGCCGTCGCACGTGATCGAGGTATCGTGAAAGTGGAATCGACCCAGCTCGTATGCAGTTTGCTGCCCTGGAACGAACTCCCCTCCGGTGCTTGCCAGGCGTGCGAGCGCTGTGAGTCTCGGGTCCGCAACGGGAACAGTCCTGATGTACTCTGCGAACTCCAGCAATCCATCCGCACTTCGGAGGTGGCGAGGATCCCGAAGATCATCGTTGAATCGAGATCGGCGCCATTCGCTCAACCCCTTCGCATAATCGACAATGGAAAGTTTGAAGTCCTCAAGTCGAGGCATGAATCCTCCGAGCTTCTCTCAGGATAACAAGGCTCATCGATAGGCGAACAGATTTTCTGGCAGGACTTGTGTTAGATCGCATGTTCTGATATCATGTGTACGTACACATAGAGTCGCTGTCCGGACGGTCCGGATGATCTGGCCACGCTGGTGGCAGATCCGGCGAAAGCCATGCCAGTTTAACGATTTCGAGTCCCCGAAATGCTGGCGGGTAAGTTGAAGGAGTAGATCATGGCAATGCGAATGCCCCGCAAACTGCGATCGGACAGCAGATTCGAAACCGACGAAGACTCCGCTCAGAAGGTCAGTCTCAGGTCAGTCAAGGAGCCGGCGTTGATAATAAGCTGGCCCACACTGACGCCTGACGAACAGCCAGAGGAAACCCCAGTTGCGGTCACTATCCGCACAAAGCACTTTGAGGGACATACTGGATCGGAAGTTCGCGAGTATGGAGCGAAGGTGCACGCTCGGGGAACCTCCCCGGCAGACTTGCTCAGGACCCTGACTTCGGTCATTCAGGACACTCCGGAACTGACGGAGGCGCCTCCCTCCGGCACTCCCATGATTCTGGATATTCGGCTCATAGCGGGTTAACCAATCGCCTCCGCTACAGCCCAAATCGCGACAGGCCAAAAAGCGAGATATCGTGGCGAGTCTTTCCTTCGATGGCGAGATCAGCCACGATTTCGCCAATGACCGAACTGAACTTGAAACCATGACCTGAGCAAGGGGAAACGGCAATCATCCGTTCATTTCCTGGGATCCGGTCGATGATGAAATGCTCGTCCGGAGTGTTGGTGAAGATGCAGGACTTCATCGTCATCACAGGTCCTGCGGCTCTGGGAAAGTATCGCTCGGTGAATTCCCGAAGTATTTGCTCGTCATCGTGCCGTGGCTCCCTGTTCATCGTATCGGGCTGAATGACCTCTTCGAGATGGTGATATCGACCGACTTTAAATCCAGGTATCCCGAACACTGGAAACCCGTAGTACCGGCCTTCGGGTACGGTTAGATTGAACACCGGGAACGCGGAAGGTTCAAACAGCCCCGGTTCAATGGGCTGAAACCAGGCCAGAACTTGCCGCTCGGGATCGAGCAGCGGCTTCAGTGCAGGTGCAATCTCCGGGATCCAGGCCCCGGACGCGAGAACAACCTGGTCTGACTCGTACGTCGCGCGATCGGTCGAGACCTTCACCCCGTTCCGAGTCGGTGTGATGGATGTAACTCGCTCTCTGGCGTGGATCGTGGCTCCTGCGGCCATCGCCAGTGTCGCATGCGCCACGATGCATCGTTCTGACATCAGGAATCCACCATCCGGCTGAACCAGGGCGACATGGCCCTCTGGCAAGTGAAAGCCAGGATAGTGACGGGATAGCTCTGTGCTGGTCAGAACGGTGTAATCCAGACCGTGGAGCTCGCACGACGCGAGTGAACCTCGAAACACTTCGCCATCTTCAGTGCTGGCATCGACCGATCCCGCGATATGAAGCAGTTGTTCTCCTGCGTCGCGCTCGAGTTCGCGCCAGAGTTCGTATGCGCGAAGCAGAAGTGGCACGTATGAAGGGTCCTCATAGTAGGCAAGCCGGATGATCCGATTGACACCGTGCGACGATCCATAGCTATTGGGAACATCGAAACGCTCGAGACAGAGCACTCGCTGCCCTCGCCGACCCAGGTGATAGGCAATCGCCGAGCCCATGGCCCCGCAGCCAACCACTATTACATCGAAGTGTCTGCTCATCGGCGTGTTCGCATTTCTGATCCCAGGTGGACCCGGGATATCGCTCGCGCCCTCAGTTCCCATTGTGATCCGTTGCGTTAGCTGCCGACGCTTCAAGATCAGCCCGCGCGGCTGCCTCAACTTGCTCTCTGAAGCTCCGCATAGACAACCGAGGGCCACCCGGTCCGGTAACCGACTCGATATCTTCTCCCCATACCCTGATCGCTGCCGAGATGAGTGCAGCGATTGGTGGACCCAGCAGTACTCCGGGAATGCCTAGAAGTTTGCCGCCGATGAGGACAGAGATCAGGCTGACGAATGGTGAAATCCTCAATGTCCGTCCGAAAACTCTCGGTGATGTGACATAGTTCTCGAACTGCTGATAGATAAGGCAAGCCACGACCACAATAACAGCCTCTGTGGTTCCAGTAGCCAGCGCCAGCGCTGCAAAAATGGCCGTTGCAAGTGTGGCGCCAACGATAGGAACTGCGTCGAGAATGAAGGCGATGACCGCCGCGACCAGAGGCGAGGGCAGATCCAGCAGGGTGAAGAGCAGAAATGTGAAGATCGCGAACAGACTGGAATTGATGAGCTGACCAATGAGATATCCGCTAACCACCCGAGTCACTTCGGGAACCAGGCGACGAACTTTTGCTTCCTGACCTTCCGGCAGTCCCCGACCCAGCGACCGGAGCGTCTGGTCGCCAGTGGTCAGTGTGAAGGCGGCAACGGCAATGGCTGCAACGGCACCGGCCAGGATGCCGAAGACGGTCAACCCACCGCTAATTGCCTGGTTCACGTCGATTTCGGCCACAGACGCGCCAGACGTCTGAGTATCGACCCAAATGACAATGCGATTGTAGTGATCCGGCTCTCGGTTTCTGAGGAAGCTGAGCGATTCTCGGGTTAGGACTGGCAGCTCCTCCCAGAATTCGGCGGCCTCTTCGACCAATGGCGGAACTACCGCAGCCAGCAACATAACCAGAGCGGCAAGCGTGGAAAACAGCACAACGATCACTGACGTGCCACGCCGGAAACCGTGTTGCTCCAGTCGCCAGACAAGGGGAAACAGTGCCGCTGCGAAAATCAGACCAATTGCGATCTGGAAAAGCACGGTGCTCGTTGCCGACACAAACCAGAGGAATCCCAACGTGAGCAACACTCTCGCGATCGTCCGCCATGGGAGTTCGACTTCGACGCGAGGCGTGAATGGAGGCGGGGCGTGATCCGGTGCCATCTGCGCTGAATCGAGAACCTCTTTGATCTGACTCTGCTGCTTGGGCAGTTCTTCGTCTTCAGGCATTGGACTTCCTGAATCTGCATCAATCTGGTGGTCGTGATTCCGGCTTCGAAGTATGCATCACCGAATACTCATTCAGTGGGCGATGCCGAACGAGTTTGCGCGAATCACCGACGCAGGTTTAGCGTTGCTCGATGCAAGAGCGGCAATCTCGCCCTCTTCAGTGGATTGGAGCACGCTGAATGAGTTCTGGATTGGAAATGCTGCGCGAACGGCTCGGCAGAATCAGCGACCTCGAAGCTGCGGCAGAGCTGTTGTCCTGGGACCAGCTCACCATGATGCCTGATCGAGGTGGAGAGCAACGAGGCTTCCAGCTTGCGACCCTGGAACAACTGGCCCACGAGATCTTCGTTGAAGCCGAGACGGCTCGATTGCTCGATCAGGCCGATTCGGAGGTCGCAAAAGGCGAAGGAACGGAGATCGATGCCGCACTGGTGAACATTGTCCGATACGATCTCGATCGAGCAACTCGGATCCCGGCCGACCTGGTGGGCCAGATGGCCCAGGCGGCCTCAGATGGTTACGCCAGTTGGACCGACGCACGCGAGCGGAACGATTTTCTCAGCTTTCTCCCCGCGCTAGAGCGAAACATCGATCTGAAAATGCAGTACATCGAGCACTTCGACGCCGCT